>NZ_QGMY01000018.1 GCF_003173355.1 Methanospirillum lacunae
CCTGGCATACGACGACAACGATCTGCTCGTTGAGGTTACTTCATCCTCATTCAAGCCGACCGACAAGTCACAGAGCGGTGAGTTCAGCGGCGCAACCGGAACTGTCAAGGTCCAGCAGGGCACTGACGGTCTGAACAAGTGGAGCTTCAGCGTTGACGCATCCACCTTCAAGCCAGACGAGTACATCGTCCGTGTTTCCGGTGTAACTGTTGATGCAGTTGAGACTTCACTGTTCAACGTTGTTGAGGCAGGCGGCGCTCCGGCAGCAGCAAAAGAGCCGGCAGCAAAGGTTACCCCAGCAGCACCAGCAGTTAACGCAACCAAGAACGCAACTGCAGCAGCACCAGCAGCAAATGTTACTCAGCAGAACGCAACTCCAACCGAGAAGCCAACCACTGTAGCAACAACTGCAGCAGCAACCGCAAAGCCAACCGAGAAGGCAACCACCGTTCCAACCCCTGAACCGACCAAGAAGTCACCAGGATTTGGCGCAATGGCAGCACTCGCAGGCCTCGGAGCAGTAGCATTCTTTGCACTGCGCCGGAACTAAGGTTGAAAACCTAAATACCCTTTTTTTCTTACCCAGAATTTAACACATTAATCCTGCTAACGTGTGAATCCGAATCGTCTTATCTTTATCAAATATTGGATCTATCCCAAAAATGAGATAGAAAACCCCTTCCATATCGCTTCGCTATTCTATTATCGATAGTGGATCCATGGTCTGGATCGTCTGTATTATATGAAACAATAGCGACGCTATATAAGTCCATGATAATTGTCAATAATTGAAATCCGGACCCATATTGAAAGAATATTTAAAGGATTGGGGGGTGACACCATTCATAGTATCAATTAGGAGTTATATTGAAAAAAAGACGATTTATAAAGAGATTTTTTTACCCGAATTTTACTGAAAACATATTCACAGACTTATCATCAAAATCCTCATAATTCATGTGAATACTTTTGATAGATACCTCATTCAAGGAATAATCAACGTATTAATTTGCTATAATAAATAAAAGAGTGAAATTAATAAAATGCCAAAATATTGAGTTATTGCTTTACTTCAGGCAATCCAGGACCTATAAAATGAGCTGCCCATCGAGTCTCAGGATAACTCTCTAATATCATCTTAAGGAGAACAGTAAGCGGAATTGCAACAATTACACCAGATCCTCCAAGAAAATATCCCCAGAATATCATAGAGATAAAGACTATTGCTGGTGAAAGTTCCAACCCACGACCTGCAAGTTCTGGAAAAATAATGTTTTCAGAGAATAAATTTACCAGTGAGGCTATGAGTATCACCAAACCAGCAGTAAGAGGACTGATGTCAATAAGTGCCAACACTGCCGGGGGAATTACTGCAATAAGAAATCCGATGTACGGAACAAAATTTAATATAAACATCATAACCCCCCATAACAGGGGATCCTGAACTCCAAGGAAGACAAGTGCAATACCAAACCCTGCACCGGTAACCAGATTGACCTTTGTCCTGATAATAACATAATCTACCACAATAGATCCGAATTCATGAATCCGGTCAGCAAGTTCCTGTTTATAGGATCCAAGCACGACATCTATTTTACGAGAAAATGATGACGCTTCCAGGAGAAGAAACAGTGTGGTAAAAAGAACGATAAATAATGTTGAAACCTGACCAATAATAGAATATACAGCATCAGAGGAAAAAGCTGAAAGTGATCCTGACATCTGTGTGACCGGAAGGATACTCCCCATATCTATACCAAATTGAGAGAGAGAAGACTGAAGAATATGCATATTTGAACTGATACCTTCAGATATCTTTGGCAGATGGCTTATAAGTGGCGAAACCGAAAATAAAATGATACCACCTACAATCATGAGACAGGCGACAAAGATACTAAAAGCGATATACCCTGAAGTGCGTACAGAAAATCCTTTTTTCTGAAACCATAAAGAGACAAACGAAAAGATGATCGCAGCAAAAACTGACATGAGGAGCGGCCCGATAAAGCCACCAGCCATTTTGAAACCAGTTAAAATAATAAAGCAACAGGCCCCTAAAAAAAGAAATCTGTCAATCTGCGGATAATCAGAAAAGGTAAGCATATAATAAATTTAGAGGGAAAGAAAAAATACCTGCGTCTACGCAGGCCGATTTATGCCCAATCAGGGATGTAAAGAATTTGTTCAGAATCCAATCCTGTTTATTGATGAAGAAAAACAGTTGTAAATTCCCGTTCAAAAACTTGAAACATTAAATTGAATAGACTCAGGCCGGGATCATCCGTTGTATGATGGAAACCAAATCACTCATCAGATAATGCCTGGTGTACTTCCCCTCTTTTACAAGTCTTACACATTCTTCCTGTGCCAGCACCTGAACCATCCGAGTAACTGTAGAGCTTGCCACTCCCAGATAATCAGCAATCTCCCGGCGGGTTATGCCAGGTTTCTGATGAATTAATGATAGAATTTTTCCAGTCTGGCCTGAGGAATAGTAAGATAAAAATTTCTGTTCCCTTAAAGAAAATGCATTATGATTTTCAAAGAAATGAAATGATTTTCCCGGGCTATATATTGTAATGTAATCTTTCTCCACTATCTGATCAATATGATAACGCAGAGTTCTTTCATTACAGTCTGAGAGGACGGCAAGTCTGGTCATGTCAATACCCGGATTTGAACAGATAATACTGAATATTTTTCTCCGGGTTTCATTTTCCAGAACATTATGTGCTGTAATTCTCCTGTATCCCCTGAATTGATGAAGAGTTCGGAGTGCCTGATCGATATCAGCAATTAAATTTGATAATCGCCAATGTTCATTCATCCCGGTATGGGCCCAGGGAAATGATGAAGAGTGCTCCTGATCATCAGATTCGTTTTCCGGCTCATCCTCAAATGAAATTCTATTCTCTGAAACAGAACAATCAAGAGGAAAACCAAGTGTAATGAGAAACAGACCACATGCAAAACCCAGATTGGTGTATTGCATAACTCTATAGAATTACATGTACAAAAAGAAAACCTTTTCTTATTTTATTTATTATAGAGCATCGGTAGCTGATGAGACCAGAGTGAGTTTTTGTTACCACTACCTATTTATTAATGGACAGAGAGGATTCGCTATAAAATCGGAGGTGAACACCACATTTCAATAAAATCCTGATACCACACACGGGAGCCCATAGTCTGGTCTAATACACCTATCTTCACAATATTCTGGTTCATCGTAAAAAAACGTAAACCATTTTTTATTTGTTTCAGATGAACAGTAAAATTAAAACGTGGATTAATATCCACGAATTTCCCTACGTACATTTTCAAGATTCTCAATCCGTTTTTCCAGTGCCGGATGAGTAGAGAATAAAGCAGCAAATGATTTTCCGGAAATTGCAGGAATAATGTAAAATGCATTTGCTCCTTCAGCTGCTGCCCGGGTTTCAACAGGCACCCGTTCCATTTTTCCACTGATTTTTTTAAGTGCTGATATGAGTGCATCCGGATCTTCAGTGATAAAGGCTGCCCCGCGATCTGCGGCAAACTCACGATACCTGGACAAAGCCATCATGAGTATTGTTGAAAACACCCATACAATTGCTGCAACAATCCCTGCAATAATCCATGCTCCACCCTGTTCACGGTTAAATAATGAAGCAAACAGAAAGTTGTTCATAATCATTGAAGCAATCATAGCCACAAAACCAGCAACTGTCATTGTCAGAATGTCCCGGTTTTTGATATGGGAGAGTTCATGTGCTAACACTGCTTCAAGTTCAGCCTTATTTAGTGTAACCATAATTGAATCGGTCACTGCCACGACTGCATGGTGAGGACTCCTGCCGGTTGCAAAGGCATTCGGCATTGGAGATTGCATAACTGCAATGCGAGGCTTTGGCAGATCAGCTTCTGTACATAACTTTTCTATCATCAGGTGCAGATCAGGGTATTCATCCTGCTCAACAACCCGTGCGCCAGTAGTCATCATCACGAGTTTGTCTGAGAAGAAATACTGGACAAGACCCATTCCAACTGCAATTACTATGATAAACATGGAAGGAAGTCCAAGTGCCATAAGCACTCCCATGAAGATCAAATAAACAAGTAACAGCAGTATCCATGTGAGAAATATTCTTCCGGAAAGTCCGGTATCGCGTTGCCATTTCATGAATAATCACGGTTTTATTTGTATTCCAACCGGAAAAGGATCCATGATTCAATAAGCTACCGGTGATCCCCTTGTATTACCTGTTGTTTATCTTTCTGTACCAACAGGTAGCTCATCATATGAAAACTGCCGGAATTGTGATGTTGCCATACATCATGATAATCATCATGATCTCCGTACCGGAACCTGGCCAGTATAACAAAGACGGCCTTTCCATTGAATCTGTTTTGGAATCCCGAGATACCTATGGTAAGAATGAAATGACTCCTCCAAAGCGGATTCCGGTATGGAAACAATATCTGGATAAATACCAGGATCCTATCATCAGGATTCTTCTCATTGCTGTAACTCTTTCAGCCATTGTTGCCATTTTAGAAGGTAACAGTCTCATTGATACCATAGGAATTGCACTTGCGGTTATTCTTTCTACCAGTATTGCATTTATTACTGAATTTCGAAGTAACCGGGAATTTGACGCATTAAATGCGATGCGTGATGACACGGCAGTCAAGGTTATACGAGACAGGAAACCGACCACCGTCCCGCTTCGGGACATTGTTGTCGGTGATATGATCCTGCTTGAAGCAGGAGATATGGTCCCGGCTGACGGATTCCTTATCCAGGCATCTGATGTTGAAACAGATGAATCAGCATTCACAGGTGAAAGTGAACCGGTCGGAAAAGTTGAGAACGATACAGTTCTGAAAGGATCCTATATCACAGCAGGGAGGGCTGTCCTTATTGCTACTGCTGTTGGAAACGCTACAAAAATGGGGGTTATTGCAGCATCCCTGATAGAAGGAACCAGACCAGATACTCCGCTGCAGGTCAAACTTAAGGCTCTCGCTCATCTCATAAGCAAATTCGGATATGTGATGGCAGGTCTGATTATCACTCTCGTCCTTGTTCAGGAGTTAATCCTGGGAGTGTCACCAGATTCGCCACTTGAACTCCTGAGAATTTTATTACAGGCCTGTATGTTCGCAGTAGTTATTATCGTTGTATCAGTGCCTGAAGGTCTTCCGGTGAGCGTAACCGTTTCTCTAGCCCTCACCATGAGGAAAATGACCAGGGCAAAAAGCCTTGTCCGGCGGCTCATTGCCTGCGAAACTATCGGATCAGTCACGGTTGTTTGTACAGACAAGACAGGAACACTCACCATGAACCAGATGGAAGTTGCTGCTTCCTCTATCGAAGTTCCTGTAGACATGCGAGACATTCCTGAAAATTCAGCCGAATGGATCTCTCTGAACGCTGCAGTGAACAGTACTGCTGAACTTGATCACCATAACGGACGGATGATTACAGTAGGCAACTCAACAGAAGCGGCTCTTCTCAGGTGGCTTCACCGGGCGGGAATTAAATATCAGGAGATCAGAAAGGCATACCCGCTTATACATCAGGATTTTTTCAATTCCAGGAAAAAACAGATGTCAAGTACGTTTTCTTGTGGTCCCCGTACATTCATTCTTGTCAAAGGAGCTCCGGAGATCATTGCTGCACAATGCAGTCCGGTTCCTGATCTTTCCCATATTCGCGATCTGGCAGGCAGGGCTATGCGAACACTGGCATTTGCTCATGGAGAGATTTTATCACCAGGATCAGAACCGGCTTATCTCACCTGGGATGGGTACGTTGGCATTCGCGATGAAGTGCGACCTGATGTTCCTGATGCAGTTCAGACATGCAAAGATGCAGGAATCACTGTGAAAATGGTGACAGGGGATAGTGCTGAAACAGCTGCTGCTATTGCACGCGAGACTGGCATTTTAGGCTCCGGAAGAATTATAACCGGGCCTGAGTTTCGGGAATTAACAGATGAACAGCGAAAAGATATTGCTGGAGAAATCCAGGTTCTTGCCCGTTCTGAACCTCACGACAAACTTCTGCTGGTTAAAGCTCTTCAGTCAAGCGGAGAAGTTGTTGCAGTGACCGGGGACGGAACAAATGATGCACCGGCCCTCCGGAATGCAGATGTCGGGCTTGCTATGGGTATTGCAGGGACTGAGGTTGCAAGAGAAGCAAGTGATATTATTCTTCTGGATGATTCATTCCCAACCATTAAGCAGGCGATCTGGTGGGGAAGAGCATTGTACGAGAACATTCAGAGGTTTTTGATCTTTCAGCTGACAATCAATATTGCTGCCGCATTACTGACATTTATCGCTCCACTTCTGGGATATGCTCCACCATTTACAATTATCCAGTTGCTCTGGATTAACATCGTTATGGATTCCCTTGCTGCTCTTGCTCTCTGTTCAGAAGCTCCTCATCCGGCACTCATGAACCGGCATCCAATCCCAAGATCGGCATCAGTAATTACCCCATATATGACACAATCAATTCTGATTACTGCTGGAATTTATATCATCGCAGGAATAGCAGCACTATTTTTTGGACTCCCCTTCATGAATACTCCAGAGGAACAGGCATCTGCTTTCTTTGCAGGGTTTGTAATCGCTCAGGTATGGAACGGAATAAACTGTAGGGGAATTAACGGAGTTATGCCTCCACTTTTCAAAGGGAATCCGGTATTTTTCGGTGTAATGGGATTAATTGTTGTCATCCAGATCCTCATTATCCAGTTCGGTGGATCCATTTTTGGAACAGTTCCGCTCTCACTATTTCAGTGGATAGTTATCGGATGTGGAACACTGCCAGTTCTCCTTATCTGGCCTGTGCTTCGCTTTTTGAACTGCATATTCAATCAGGAAAGGGCCTGTACCTGATTCATTCAGGTTTGAATTAAGAAGGTTTTTTTCCGGTTTCATGGAGGGAATGATCTGAACCATTTTTCAGACATTCATTTGATTTGTTTAAAAAAACTCCGGGTAATAGATTCCCGTTCTTTGTTACAGTGATAATAAGAGGGATTTCTCCCATGTGTGGTATCCAATCAGGCTGATGTACGGCAATCGAACTCCTCGTAGATCATATCTCTTCTCGGTTTCACCTCCTGCGTCCGGGTATCACAGACGTGTATACGTATATTCATCTTTCGAGGGGTATTACATCAATCCTCATTTCATCAGGATTTAAACCGAAATCCAAAATTCCAGAATAAAATGATCTGACTTTCATTACTCACACCTGTTCGATGCAGATCTTTTTCAGTGTATTATGGTAATTGGACTATTTCATAATGCAAAGATCTGAATTATCGAGCACATAAACAAGGATCTGAAATATCTAGTTCAACATAGGAATCAAAAAGAAACTGCTATTCTGAAACAAAACCGGGAAATATGAGGAGAGATTGTACGGAAATTTCTCGCTGATGAGTAGCGATATAGTTAATAGTGCATCGCGAGATTCTCTTGTTTAAATCCTGTATCGTCTGTTAGGTTCACCTCCTGCACCGGGTAACCCGGTTTCATACACATAGATTCATATTTCGAATCGCATTACAAAGACCCTCACATTATACGGATATTTTATAATTTCCAAATTTATCTTTGCTAAACGAAAAATTCGCATATCCATTACGATCCTTAACCTGTGCCCTGCGAATATTCTTTACAAATAATTCTGAGGATTCAACAAAGTATCGTTGGCGCAATCAGTATAACTCGGGCAGAATAATTTCAAAGTTGCTTTTTTTTAAAACTGAACCGAGATGATCAACCTAAAATATATATGATCCCTTGAGTAAATTTAGATCAATCGAAATTAATCTGATGGCTTATGAAAAATATTACTGTTGAAAACTTATCACCCGGATCAACTGCAATTATAACTGGGATATCAGGAGATCCCATGATCAGACGTCGACTTATGGAAATGGGTGTTCTGCCTGGATCACCCCTGACTCTTATCCGCTGGGCTCCGATGGGTGACCCGGCTGAATGCCAGATAAGAGGTTACAAACTCTCTATTCGAAGATCTGAGGCTGCATTGATAACGGTCTCTCAGGAAGGAGATGCATAACATTGGTCCCGTTAAGTCTGAAACAAGAAGGAGACCGGGTCCAGGTTGAAAAAATTTTAGGAACAGGGTACCTTGCAAGTACTCTCAGTCAGCTTGGCATTATTGTCGGCGAGGAACTCATAGTTGTTCAGAAAGTGAATGAATCAGTGATTATCAGAATACGTGGAAGCAGATATGCCCTTGGAACCGGGGCAGCGTGCATGGTTATGGTAAACCCATTACCAGGAGCAGCATGACAGAAATTCGCATTCTTCTAACTGGAAATCCCAATGTTGGAAAAACAACCCTGTTTAATTCACTCTGTGGAGTGTATCAGCACACGGGAAATTATCCAGGAGTAACAGTTGAGATTAAAGAAGGCATAAGAAAATCAGATGGGCAGATATTTCGGATATCAGACCTACCCGGTACGTATAGCCTGAGTGCATTTACACCAGATGAACAGGTTGCACGCGATGCTCTCCTCACATCTCATCCAGATGTAATCGTACAGATTATTGATGCAACCAATATCGAACGTAATCTCTTCCTGACAACACAACTCGTGGAGATTGGTCTTCCGGTGATCATAGCCCTGAATATGGTAGATCTTGCAGAACAGACCGGAATTGCCATTGATGCAGCATGTTTTTCAAAAAGTATCGGCCTCCCGGTTGTAAAAGTTGTAGCAAGCCAGGGAAAAGGAATAGAGGATCTGGTTCAGACAATTATCCATATATCGCAGCAAAAGGAACAACAGAATCCGGCTCAGGCACAGTATTCCTCTACGATCACACAACGGCGGGAAGAAATCAGCTCCTTCCTTAATCACCACACACAACATCTCAGTGGACTGACTCCGGAGTACACAGCAATCAGGCTTTTAGAAGGAGATCAGAAATTATCAGATAAACTTCACCATGAAGGCTTGACCATCCCGGTGATTGACACGCTTGAACCTGCAGCCATAGATGGATTTATCCAGGAAATCATGTTAGCCAGGTATGCGACTGCAGAGCAGATCACCGGATGTTCTGTCTCATGTTCAATGGCCAGGATCATGCCAACTGATCTTCTTGACCATGTGCTGACTCACCGGTTTTTCGGGATACCTATCTTTCTCTCGTTCATGTGGTTTGCCTTTCAGTTAACATTCAGTGCTTCCGCCCCTGTCGCATCAGTTCTTGAGATCATATTTGGAAGCATCAATGAATTTGTTGGTAATCTCGGACTTGGAGAGACTGTTACTTCGTTCATTTCAGATGGTATAATCGGTGGAGTTGGAACTGTACTCAGCTTTGTTCCAAGCATCTTTATCCTGTTCCTGCTGCTTTCTTTGCTGGAAGATTCAGGATATCTTGCACGGGCAGCATTCGTCATGGACAGGCTGATGCATTCCATCGGTCTACACGGGCGATCTTTTATTCCTCTCCTCATAGGATTCGGGTGCAACGTTCCAGCCATTATGGCAACCCGGACACTTCAAAGCAGAGCTGACAGGTTCATCACCATTATCTCAATTCCATTCATGTCCTGCTCAGCAAGACTTCCGGTATATGTACTCCTTACAGGCGTATTTTTCGGAGCTCATGCAGGAACCGTGATATTTTTCCTGTATATTCTGGGCATTTTAGCTGCAATCGGAACTGCACTTCTGTTCCGTAGATTGATATTCCACGATGATCCCTCTCCGTTTATCATGGAACTTCCCCCATACCGCAGCCCGACTCTCAAGGCTGCAGCCCTGCACATGTGGCAACGGGGAAAAGAGTACCTGCAGCGGGCAGGTATTGTAATCTTTGGCGGAGTTCTCGTTGTATGGGTTCTGGCAAGTCTGCCATTTGGCGTTGAATACGGATCTGCAGACAGTTTAGCAGGAGTTCTCGGACACCTGGCCGAACCCATCTTCGCCCCGCTTGGATTTACATGGCAACTCGTCGTCGCCCTGATATTTGGTTTCATCGCAAAAGAAGTGGTTGTTGGATCTCTTGGAACACTTTACGGTGGAGAAGATTCCCTTGCAGGTTCTCTTGCAGCAGATCCGTCACTCGGTCCGGTGGTTGCTCTTGCATACATGGTCTTTGTACTCCTCTATCTCCCCTGTGTTGCGACCCTTGGAGTTATTAAACAGGAGATGGGCTCCTGGAAATGGACAGGAATCGCTTTGGGATGGGGAATTCTGGTTGCATTCATACTGGCATGGGTAACCCGGATTGTCGGATCACTCATCATAGGAGCATAATATGTCAATCAACAAACTTCCACACAAAAACCTGTATGCCTGGACTGTTGTTCTCACAGCGGTCACCATGATAGGGGGCATACTCTCAATTATTACAGGCATCGGAATAAAAACAGCAATTCCTGCAACACCGGATATCCCGGGGGGTATAATCCTTTTTCTTCTGGGTTTGCTTCTCGCAACCGGCCTATATGAAGGAAGACATGACCATGCCCGATGGGTGCAGTTTGGATACACAGGAATCATTCTCATCCTGATATTCGGAGTCTGCACTGTGATAATATCGGGAGCAAATCTTCTCTCACTAATACTGGAGGGTGAAAAAACAGACCCTGTATCAATCCTCTATTCCGGATATATATGGGCAGCAATTCTTGCCCTGCCAATATATCCGGGGTTAAAGAAACTTCTATTCGGGTGCTCACAAGGAGGCGCCTTTTAATGAGCGAGGGACTCGAAGTTCTGGGATTCATTCACTCCCAGGGTGGTTGCATGCTCTCTGATATCTGCTCAGAGCTGAACCTTCCACTCAGTTCTGTTCATGGATGGATATCTCTGTTATGTAGCACTGGATATCTGAAACGTTGTGAAATAGAACATGGATCATGTCCATGTGAAAAGACCGGACGAAGATGTATCTCATGCAGTTGCTCATGTAAGGCATCCCAGGCAGGCCTCCCTGTCAGAATTGAGGTCACAGAACGGGGATTGGACCTGTTCAGAAGGAATAGACATGAAACAGGTAAAACGGAAATTATCCCGGACAATGGAAGACTATCTTGAGGCAATCTTTGTCTTAAGTCAAAGTCGTAGATACGCACGAACCAGCGAAATAGCAAAAGATCTTCATGTTTAACCTTCTTCTGTTGTTGAGATGATTGGCAGGATCGCTGTCCTAAACGTATGGTGTGGAAACGGTATGAAGGGGTTTACCTGACTCCTGAAGGCCGGGTCCACGGGGAAATTATTCATAAACCCAGTCTCCTGTTTAAACCCACTTTCTCTTTCAATATACCACTTCTAACAGTTTTTCGCTGAATTTACCAGAAAGGATATAATGCCTTCATTCTAACGCTTTTTATCATGGATGTAGCACTTATTTCATCAATGTTTGAAGGATTACCAAGGCAGGGACCGGGCCTTGATGAAGCCACGGCTTTTGCCTGGGCGTTCATCCCGCCTGATCACAAAAAGGGAAAACTCCTGGATATCGGGTGTGGATCCGGTATGCAGACCCTTATGTTGGCAAAAATCGGGCCTGATTGCCAGATCACAGCATCAGATCTTCATCAACCATTTCTGGATGATCTCACAAGCAGGGCAAAAAAAGCTGGTCTTAATGATAGAATTACTACACTCAAGGCTTCTATGGATAATCTTCCATTCCCGGAAAGTTCGTACGATGTTATCTGGGCAGAAGGTTCGACATTTATTATCGGTATTGAACCAGCTCTTCACTACTGGAAAAAATTTTTGAAACCTGATAGATACTTAGTCTTCTCTGACCTTACCTGGTTTACAGATTCTCCATCAAAAGAATGCAAAGATTTTTTTGATGAAATATCACCGGGTATGCCAACTTCATCTGAAGTTGAAGACATTATCAGGGCAGAAGGATATTCACTTATAGGATCATTCAGACTCCCGGATTCTGGTTGGTGGAATCACTATTACTCTCCGTTATCAGATCGGATTGATATGTTGAAGCAGAAATATCAGGGTAATCAGGATGCTGGATTAATTATACAGGAACTTGAAAAGGAGATGGATATTCACCGGAAATATTCAAAAGAATACGGATACACGTATTTTATTTTGAAATTATCACATAAGGAGGGATAATAAGGTATTGGCCAAATGTTTTTGACAGAGGGATGTTTACTGAAAAACACCAGCCTCAATCCAATTTTTACCTATGACCGGTATTTTCCTGTATTTCTGTCAAGAGTGATCTCTTTAGATAATTTACTGATCTCACGGAAGCGTTTCTTTTCAAATCTCTTCAATCCGATATCTGCTTTTTCGCGTTCAAATGATATTTCTTTGAGGATTTTCTGGTACCTTGTAAACCGGTCATGAGACAAAACGCCATCCTCAATTGCTTTCCTGACAGCACAACCGGGCTCATTATTATGAGAACAGTCAGTAAACCTGCATCGCGTGGCATATTCTATGATATCATCAAATGTCTCTGCTACACTTTCTCCGGCAGTCCATATCCTGATCTCACGAAGTCCGGGAGTATCAATCAAAGAACTTCCATCCGGAAGAGTAAGAAGATGCCGGACTGTTGTAGTATGCCGGCCTTTTCCGTCATCCTCTCTGATTTCTCCTGTTGTCTGAAGCGTTTTTCCGGTTAGAGCATTAGTGAGGGTTGATTTTCCAACCCCTGATGAGCCGATAAAAATGACCGTTTTACCGGAATCGAAATATGGATTTAAATGATCAAGACCGGTTTTCTCTGTAGCACTCACCGGGATAACAGGGATGTCTCTGATTTCAGAGTTGATCATCTTAACCAGGGTCGGAATATCTGAACAGGTATCTGACTTATTTATGACTATCACAGGCTGGGCACCAGAACTTCTGGTTATGAGCAGGTAACGTTCCAATCGGGAAATACTCATATCAGATCCGGGTTCAGTGACGATAAAGACTGTATCAATATTTGCAGCCAGTTCCTGTTTTCCAGAATAATCACCAGCACCTCCACGGGAAAGAACGGTTCTCCTTGGCAGGATAGCAACGATCATACGGGTTGCTGATTCAGGCTGATTGAGAATCACGACAAAATCTCCAACTACCGGATACATTTTTTGTGATTTCAACGCCCCAGACAATGGAACGGATATGGCATCACCTGGAATAATCACCTCAAACCGGGTCTTTTGAACAGTACAGATCCTCCCGGGGAGATAAGGCCCCTCATATTTGACAAATAGATCTTCCCAGTGTTGGTTCCATCCAGGTAGTTCAATTGATACCGTGTTAGAATTATTAAGACTCATTTGAGAAAACAGATCTATCCCAGGGTATAACTGATTTATCTGTCATGAAATGGATTAATCTGGAGATTATAAAAAGGGAAGTTCTGGTGTATGCAGCCAATTATATATTACAACCTTCCAAGAACACCAAAGAGAATGTAGACGGCGAATAATATCAGGACAATTCCAATAACTCCCCTCAGTGCCCGACGCTGTTCAATTCTCCATTCGTTTACTCGTTCAGGTGGTAGTCCAAACAGAACAAGGATGAGAATAACAAGTAACGGGATGATAAATGCGATGTTGTAAACCAGAAGGTACACAAGAGAGTGGAAAAGATCAACGTGCAACGAAATCATCGAGATAATTGAAAGATATATCCCTCCGGTACATGGGAGTTCAAACATGCCAACCATTATTCCCAGGAGAAAAGCAGCAGGAAGGGTTGCAACGTTTATTATCTTATTGATTCTTCCTGCTTGAGATTCCGGAATTGCAAGTACCGGATGATCGGTTGGGATCAGAGCATCCTTGATCATCAAAAGTCCTGCAATAAGGGCAATAGATCCCGCAATTATTGAAAATAGTATTGCTGATCCGGTAGTTTGAATAACAGAGAAAATCCCGAGGCCAGACAGGAAATAGAACACAAATACTGCACTTGTATAGATAAGACCGGTGACCAGTATTGCCCGCCTGCTTTTTAGTGCCATCAAATTTATCAGCATAATTATGAGAACAGCAAAAGCACAGGGATTGATACCATCAAGAATTCCTGCCCCAATGATAAGGGAAAGAGGAATTTCGTCTTTATCCGAAAGAGAAAAAGATGGCAGAATAAACTCAAGTCCTCCTGAATGAATTTTTTCCTGCTGCCTAGTGAGAATCTCTTCTAAATGATTTTGAATATCCCTGTTTCCTTCCAGAGTCAGATTACCGATCATTACAGATGGAGTTGACAGATAATCCAAGTGATATAACTGCTTATATGATAGAAATATCGTCCTGTTAGCAGTATTATTAAAAAGATCGTATATCCTGATATTAATTTCAGGATGAGATCCAGAGATTTTATTTAGAAATTCGTCTGCTTCGTGGCAGGCCTCACATCGGGAGTTTGTAAAAAATATGACCTCTTTTGGAGGAAGATTTCCAGTTAAAAGAGATGAATCGTCATCGAGATATACTGAAAGTTGATCAGATAGGATTGAAGTTCCACTTGCAGAATATACTGTTGCCGTTCCCGGAACGACTAGACTAGAAAAGAGAAGAAGTATAAGTCCAATTACATTGACCATTTTTATTGTATGCATTTTTGTTGTTACCTCATAATGAGACATTGAAAATATTTTTTCTAAAAATCATTAAACTCACATTACTTTCTTTTTTTACGTGGGTGAATTTTTTACTCTAATAATATATTTTAAACCTCAAGAATTTATACAGTATACTGAAAGTGATATCACTTACTTACATTGAGGTAACGGGAATGTATGAAAAAAACGGCAAAATGTATAGTTGTCCGGTAGAGGCAACACTTGATGTTATTGGGGGAAAGTGGAAACCGCTCATACTCTGGAGAATCCGAAAAAAGATTATGCGGTTTTCTGAATTACAAAAGGAAATACCAGAAATAAATTCCAAAACCCTGACCAAACAACTGAGGGAACTCGAACATGACGGGGTTATTTCCCGAACAGTATATCCGGAAATACCACCCAGAGTTGAATATTCAATAACTGAATTTGGAGAGACTTTGGTCCCTATTATTCAGGCACTCTGTACATGGGGTGCAAAATATCTTGGAACTGAGTGTCTCGCACAAAATGAATAATCCTGAATATAACAAAATACATTTTTTTTTCAAACAGGAAAACCCATCTAGGATCGAGGCAAATCGTACCTCAAACAAAAGGTTCTGACAACATGATCTCTACAAAAATTACATTAGCCATTTTCATCAGCATTGTTCTGATGAGTTTGATTGGTATCTCGTATGCAGAAAACAAGACAATGAATGCAACCAACATATCTGATTCAAAAAACATCTCACAAAATTTGACAGAGCATGCAAATACGAATCAGACAAGTGTAAACAAAACAAATACCACAAAAAATCTGGATAACTCTGAATCAACGGGTGGAATCAAAAATTTCATGAAGAATTTTAAATATCAGTCAAGCGTTTGAACCTCCTTTCTGATTTCTATTACACCAGATACCAGGATTCAACTTTTTTCAGGCTCATTTCTGCGGGTTAAATTTTAGTTACTATCATTATTCATATTATAAAAGAATTCAAAATCGTATTCAATTTTTGAAAGAAGAGTAAATCATCAACATTTTCGGGTTCACTCCATTAGTCCCGAAAGTCAGAAACCATTAATGCAGGAATAAACCTGCGGATGGAAAAAAGACTCAACATAATGAATTAATTGACCATGTGAAAGATGAACTATCACATGTCCATGCAGATATTGAACATGTGCAGCGTGATATTGAAGCCCACATTTGCCATCTGAAAAACCGGGATGAACATTTGCATCATCTCATGAATGAGGCAGATACAAAAACCGTCTCACCTTCATGCTAGGGCAATTTATAGTAAGAAAAATAACTTCATTGCCTGATGGCACTTTTAACTTACTATAAATCAATTATTTACTTAATTTATCTGATATTATTTGAATGAATTTAATATTGGCATACATATATTTGAGGAGATATCAGTTTCCTTAATGTCTAAATTTACATATTTCATTAAATCCCATATGAATCAGAAAAGATCTAATGGAATTATATGTGTTACTATTCAGGCATAGGCCTTCTGTACATCTAAACCTTGGATTTCCATAGTTTCAGGGGTACGGATTTGGCCCGGCAACCATGGCTCTCCCATTGATGCCAAAATAAGTCCATCAATAATTGACACCCTTTGCTTTTTCATCGTAGTGATGTAACTTCGATGTTTGCAAAACGTATCTGTCCCTTTGTTACTTCTGAAAGCACCTGAGATTTTCATTTTAAGTTTGGCCATTCTGATATCCCGCTTTGCTTGATAATTGTCAAATGGAACCAAAGGATCATATAAAAACCGTAGAATATCATCCTGATGCTTATTTAATCGATCAAGAAGATTAAGTGCAGTAACCTGCTTTTTTTCTCCCTCGAGTCTTTTTTTCCGGTATAGGGAGAGGTGGATTTTCTGCAAAACCCTCTGCAACTATTACTGTTACTAGTCATCAAATGTAGATTTCTACCCTTAAATCTGAAGATCCTTCAGTCCAATTTTCATAAGGATAATCCCAGTAATTTTACGTTTATAGTTCCCCAAGGAGATTTCGTTCCGCCTTATTATTGGTACACTCTAGCGAGGGATTATTAACGAAAATATTGAGTTATCTCGTTCATTGAGATTTTTTCGAACGAATTTTTACCATTTCATCCATTTAAAATTCCGGTTTAATGGGCCTGTTACATGTCGTTTATAGAATATATTGTCTGTCTGAATTATCGCAAAAAGAATGGCATATCACGGACTTTTTTCAGATTTAGATCTGCGTGTAACAGCCACTTACCTTCCTTCAGATTCGGCTAGGATGAAGTACCGGATTTTTAATTAAATCTCTTCTCATTAGTTCACCATCCAATATGCTTTGGGAAGTAGGGAAGTATTAGTATCAGAAATAGGAATGGATGAATCATATTCCTGAGCCTTTGAACATACCACCTCCATATACCCATTAAAACACTGGTTAAGATTTTCAACTGATATTTTTCCCCAGGCATGATATATCAGAGTCCTTCTGATTATTGCCAGTAAACTCTTTTCATCAACTGGCTTTGTCAGATATCCACACGGCACATAGTTCGCTTTTTTAACTAGTGCTTCATCAGAATATGGAGTCATTAAAATAATGGGAAGATACACCCGGGATAGGATTTTTCTTGTCGCAGTAATTCCATCCATATATCCCTTCAGCCAGATATCCATCAGGATGAGATCTGGATGCTTTTTTTCGGTCATAGAGATAGCATTCATGCCTGTTGATGCAATTCCGGCAACTGTGTAACCAGATGAGGTGAGAATTTTCTTCAGGGAATATGCGACGTAATCATTATTCTCAACAATTAGGATTTTTTCGCGTGACATTTCTTTTACCTCCGTAGATGAATATTCCATACAATGAACTATCCTGCCGTTATTCTCCCGAATTTTTAAATTTGTCCCTTTCGGAAACGAATATTCCATTCACTCTCCTGAATTAAATCGTAACATTAAATTCTTCTGATTGTTTTCTACTTGCGTACTGAGCGAATATTTTCGATGAAAATAGATCTAAAATAAAAATATATATATTATTGTTCGAATCTCAAAATTTGAAACAAAAAAGGAGATGAGAAAAACCGAATATTTGATGCAGGTATTGTAACGAACTAATCACACCAAACCTATTGGAAGCCTGCCAGAACCTCTATCCCCGGAAGTGTCTTTCCAGAAAGGAACTGGAGGGAGGCTCCCCCACCGGTAGACACATGCGTCATATGATCCGTAAGACCGAACTGGGTTACGGCCTCTGCTGTTGATCCTCCACCAATTACGGTTGTAGCATCGAGGTCTGCAAGGACCGTAGCAATGGATTTTGTCCCGTTGGAAAACTGAGGAATCTCGAATACCCCCATTGGTCCATTCCAAGCCACTGTTTTACATTTTTTAAGTTCATTTGTGAACTCCTTAATAGTTAGGGGTCCGATATCCACGATCATTTGATTACCAGGGATATCATCTACGCTCACCACCTGGACAGTCGCACTGCTCTCTAGTTTTTCGGCTACAATCAAGTCTTTGGGAAGAAAGATTTTCACATCAAGGGTTTCTGCTTTTTGTTGAATCTTCTTGACCATTTCCATCTTGTTCCTTTCTACCGGAGAGACTCCAACGCCATAGCCCTCTCCTTCCAAAAATGTAGCACCCATTCCTCCCCCAATAAGGACAATATCAACTTTTGATATGATATTTTCCAGAATCCCAATTTTGTCCGCCACCTTTGCTCCCCCCATAATAGCAGCAAAAGGCCGTAAAGGATTCTCAAACAGACTGCTCAATTGCTCGATCTCCTTTTCCATGAGGAGACCGGCTACACAGGGAAGATACTCTGCCAGTCCTACTATCGATGCATGAGCCCGGTGGCTTGCTCCAAAAGCATCGTTGACATAGATATCAGCGAGAAGAGATAGATCATGGGAAAAACCTGGATCGTTCGTCTCTTCACCCGGATAGAACCTCAGGTTCTCCAAGAGAACAATCTCCCCATTCTGCATTTCAGAGACGATGTGCTCAACCCCAGCTCCTATTGATTCCATAAGTGGTTTGACCTGCTTATGTAGGATCTCAGATAATCGCCGGGCTACCGGTTTCAGTCGCAAATGTTCATCCACCTTTCCATGAGGTCTGCCTAGATGGGAGCAGAGGATGACTCTGGCTTTGTGTTGAATAAGGTACATGATCGTAGGAAGACAGGCCCGGATTCTGGTATCGTCTTCGATAACCCCGTTTAGATCCATGGGCACATTGAAATCAACCCTCACCAGTACTCGTTTTCCGCTTACCTCTTCATCCCGGATTGTCTTTTTCTGCATGGTTCCTCTCTTTTTCCACCTGGATTCTTTGGTGAAACATGCTGCTTTCTTGGAAAAAACTACCTTATTATTTCAAAAAATAGAATTCAACACGGTTATATTACGACATCAGGTACCACGTCCCTTAAGATTTACCCAGTATATGAAAATGAAAATGCAGGAGATGTTCATGAAAAAACAAACGCCCTCAAAATCATGTATAAAGTTCCTTTCGATCATTCTGTCACGATATCGAAACAAGGATCTATTCAATTCGGGAGTTGTCATCAGATGAAAACCATTGGAGTCTTGACCGGAGGAGGAGATTGTCCCGGGATGAATGCAGTTATCCGGGCAGTGCTACGAGGGGGAATAAAATATGACTTTGAAACTCTCGGGATCCGAAATGGATGGCAGGGCCTTATCGATTGGGATATCCAGCCACTTGATGATTCTTCGGTAGCTGGGATTCTATCCAAGGGCGGAACGATCCTTGGCACATCCCGCACAAACCCGTTGAAAAATACCTCTGATTTTGAGAAGATAAAAACGAACATAAAAAAATACGAACTTTTTGCGTTGATTGTCGTTGGTGGTAACGGGACTCTTTCAGCTGCCCGTGATGTAGCGAAGCAGGGAATTCCTCTGGTAGGCGTTCCCAAAACTATCGATAATGACATTTGTGGAACTGATGTGACATTTGGCTTTGATACTGCAATAACGACTATCACTGATGCAATCGACCATCTCCGCACCACCGCTGAGTCACACCATCGAATCATGGTTGTTGAGATAATGGGTCGAAACGCCGGATGGCTTGCGGTCATGGCAGGTATGGCCGGGGGAGCTGACGAGATTCTGATCCCTGAAGTGCATTTTACCCTCGATGAGGTCTGTACAAAATTACAGAACAGATACGAGGCCGGAAAAAGATTTTCTCTGGTGGTGATTTCAGAAGGTGTTCATCTGCAGGATCTCGGTTTGTTATCTGCCCCTATTGAGCGTGATGATAATGATCACGAAAAATTCGTAGGAGTGGGGAATATTTTAGGGAAAGAACTGGAATCCCGTCTGGGTATCGAGACAAGAGTAACGATACTTGGGTATGTTCAGCGGGGTGGATCGCCAACAGCAAATGATCGGATTCTTGCTACGCGATTTGGTGTTGGGGCTGTTGAACTGGTACATGCTGAAGACTTCGGGAAGATGGTTGCGCTGCAGGGAAACCATATCATCAACATCCCTCTGGAAAAAGCAGTGAACCAACTGAAAACCGTGGACAATGATACCTATAACCTGGCTATGACAGTAATCGATGGGAGGAACTAATAAGAGGAATGTAATTTTAAAAGAGGTTTGGAATGTGCATAAAAAACACGTATACTCGATTTGCATGATTATCAAACCTGAAACGTCGGAATATTGTATATAGGAAGCATCATGAATAATTGTCCGGGCAGCATGGCGAAAGAACATAATCTTTTTCCGCAAATTCCAGAACAGATTGGAGGGATAGGAGAACTTGCCTATAATCTCTGGTGGGGTTGGCATCCTTCTGCAAGGATGCTGTACAAAACACTCAGCCGACCTGAATGGAAAGAAAGTGTACATAATCCGGTAAAATTGCTCAGGGAACTTCCTGTGGAGGTTTTCCTGGCAGCCGCAAACGATCCGGAGTATACCAGTCACTATTCAGCCATAATGGACCGGTTTCGATCTGATATGGAAGAGAATGGGGGATGGTTCTCTACACAGTACACTAGTTCCTGTTGCCTCCCGATTGCTTTTTTTTCAGCAGAATATGGGTTACATCGGTCTTTACCATTCTATGCAGGCGGGCTCGGATTCTTGGCAGGTGATTACCTCAAAGAATGCAGCGATCTCAATATCCCGCTGGTCGGAGTTGGATTCATGTACCCGGAAGGTTACATCCTCCAGAGGATCCGCGAGGACGGATGGCAACTGAATTTCGATGATATTCTCGACCGGGATAGTGCTCCGATCACCAGGGTCCTTGACAAAGATGGGAAGCAACTGATCATTGAAGTACCGTTCATCCAACCTCCGATCCATGTAGCAGTCTGGAAGGTGATGGTCGGTCGTATTCCACTCTACCTGATGGACACTGATATCAGTGAGAATGACCCATGGAACCGGTCAATATCATCCCACCTCTATTCCGGGGACAGTGAACAACGACTGCGACAGGAGATTGTGCTGGGAATCGGTGGAACTGCAATGTTGAATGTTCTCGGAATCCGGTACTCAATCGCTCACCTCAATGAAGGTCACCCTGCCTTTGTCCTTCTGGAACGAATCCGGGAAAAAGTTGCAGAAAATATGAGTTATTCTGAAGCATCTGAGTATGTCAGGAACACAACGATATTTACAACCCATACACCAGTACCGGCAGGTACAGATATCTTTTCCTATCCACTAATGGAGAAATACTTTAATGGGTATTATTCTCTTCTCGGCCTTGACCGTGAAACCTTTTTCAAACTCGGAATCCATCCGGAAAAGCCTGAATCAGGCTTTAACATGACAGCCTTTGCACTCAGACTTTCCCGATATCACAATGCCGTCAGCAAACGCCATGGTGAGGTCTCCCGCCACATGTGGAAGAGCCTCTGGCCAGATACTCCTGAAACAGAAGTTCCAATCAGGTACATCACTAATGGTATCCATGTCCCTACCTGGATAGAACCGAAGATGGAACAATTGCTTGACCGGTACCTGGGTAAGGACTGGAAGATGCATCACGATGAACCATCCCGGTGGGATCTCATTGACACGATCCCAGATGAGGTACTCTGGCAGACCCATTACTGGCTAAAAGTGAAGCTTCTCAACAGGATCTGCGAAAATGTTCGTACAGAATGGGCAAATCGTGAGATTAGTTCATCTGTGGTTATGGCAGAAGGCATACTACTTGACCCGTCATATTTAACTCTCGGATTTTCTCGCAGATTTGCCTCTTACAAACGTGCAGATCTCATTTTTACTAATCTTGAGCGTCTGAAAGATCTCATTAATGATCGCTGGAAGCCAATTCAGATCATATTTGCCGGCAAAGCACACCCTAATGATGACCAAGGGAAACAAATCCTGCAAAGGGTTTTTAATTATGCCAGAAATTCCGATATGGGGGGAAGAATTGCCTTTGTTGAAAATTATGATGAACAACTTGCCCAGTACCTTGTACATGGAGTTGATGTATGGCTGAACAATCCTCTTCCTCCCATGGAGGCCTGTGGGACGAGCGGAATGAAGGCATCATTAAACGGTGTTCCTCATATGAGCATCCCGGATGGTTGGTGGATCGAAGGATATAACGGCAAGAATGGATGGACATTTGGAAAGGAGGTCGGGGAAAACCGGGACAAAGCCGATGCTGAGGCAATGTATGATCTCCTGAAAAACACTATCGTCCCCCTCTATTACGAAGTTGATGGCCAAGGTATTCCTCACGGGTGGGTACACGTCATGAAAGAGGCCATGAAGAGCGTCGGGCCGGTTTTCTCCAGTCGCAGGATGGTGAAAGAATATGTACAAAAATTTTATCTGGAAGCCTTAAATCATGTTCATTAACCAGATGGTTCCATCAATAGGAATCCAAAATTACCAGTCCCAGATGATGGTAAAAGACAGGAACAGTTTGAATAAAAAACTCATAAATGAGGATACGGAGGATAAAAACACCCATGAGGCGCTGTCTCAGGCTTGACCCCTGAAATGATGCTCAGATCGGAGCATTCATGCGACACCTCAACAGGATTATCGATGTGATCAATGTTTCTGATATTCCTAATACTAAATCGGTCGAGTAAGAACTCTGATGTTTCAATAACAGCCGATCTGGAGTTATCAAAAATTTTCCTCATGGATTTATAAATGAGGGGACTCAACGACGGCTACACTGGATGTGGGGGTATCAGCAAACTATGGAAATAAAAAATGATCAGGGCACTATTATGATCGCCATCCCGATCCTGAAGATTCAGTTCCCCGGCTTTTCCCATCTGGAATATTCTGATCTTAAAAAAAGAGATTGTCGCAGAGTGCTTTAAAAAATGTTACTATTCGTCATAGGCCTTCTGTACATCTAAACCTTGGGTTTCCAAAGTTTCAGGGGTAAGGATTTGACCCGGCAACCATGGCTCTCCCATTGATGCCAAAATAAGTCCATCAATAATTGACACCTTTTGCTTTTTCATCGTAGAGATGTACCTTCGAAGTTTGCAAAACGTATCTGTCCCTTTGTTACTTCTGAAAGCATCAGATATTTTCATTTTTAAGTTTGGCCATTCCGATATCCCGCTCGGCTTGATTATTATCAAATGAACCAAAGGATCATATAAAATCCGTAGAATATCATTCTGATGTTTATTTAATCGTTTAAGAAAATTTAGTGCAATAACCTGCTTTTTTCTCCCAGTCTTTTTTCCGGTATAGGGGGAGGTGGCTTTTCTGCAAAACCCTCTGCAACTAGTTTCAGATAGGATTGACGCTATTTTTGAGTTTTTTATCTGGTACTACTAAGTCATCCTGTGATAAAACTCGGCGGCTTTCTTAGGATTCACAAGAAGTGACCTAAGTTTTACGGCCCATTGTTGACCGGTTTATATGCAACAAATGCAGTCAATCTGAACCCATATTGGATTTTCTGTGTGATATAAGGGGGAAACTCTCCTTTATTGAGATTATTACACCGAGGGCAAGTACAGGCATATATCCGATGCGCAATGTTTGAACTTGTATTTCAGGGATTTCCACATCCTGCCGTTCTTCTATAAAAAATTGATCATTCGTTGATAGAATAGAACTGCAGTGTGAGCAGAAATCAGATGTATAATCGATCACATCATCTGGCTCATTTTTCGAGACCAAAGTTTTCCCTGGATGACCAGGTTGCCCTCCGGGTGGTTTTCCTGTCTTTTCACGAGAATTATGGTTTCTTTTGACCTTTTTATTTAATGGATTTTTTGAAGGAGGGATACTACTATTTGAACTGTTGAGGCTTAGACGGTTTTCGAGTTCTTGTACCCGGTGTTGTAAATCAAGGTTGTTTGAAGTAAAGATTGATGATTTCGATAAGGCGAGGATGAGAATCTTCAATAATTCTTTTATCGTCCTCACTTAATTCCATAATTAGATCGTAAATAATACATTATCATTCATATTAATTAGATCTAACGGTAATTATGCCATAATTTTATAAAATGTAGGCCCAAAAAAAGAGAATAATATGGATAGCGTTGAGTAGTTACATTTATGTCATAACTTTCTGAAACACAAACATGGCATCAGGACTTTTAGGATCATCTTTTCTGATAATGTTAAAACCACATTTATTCACATAAAAGTGTACATTTCTCACTAAACATGGTGGTGTTACTGTTGTCCAGGTTTTGGTATGCGGATATTTTTTTTCGATCTCAAGCCAGGCCTTATAGCCGATTCCTTTGTCCAGGCAATTTAAATCAATAAATAACAGGTCTAAAATGTTGTTATTATCATCATTTATAATTACAACTGCACCCCCAATCATCCTCTCCCCCTGATAAAAAACTAAGGGAGTTGCATCTGGTTTTTCTAATATTCCATCTATTGAAGGAATATTTCCGTCATCATCTGCAACGCCAAAATCTTCAGGTAAATCAGGGACAGATGCAGTAAATGTTTCTTCCATGATTCTTTTCGCTTCTTCGAAATTATCAGAGTTCATTGGCAATATAGTTAAATTCTGCAAAATATCTCAAAAACTATATATTTTCGAAGATAAGGCTTTTCTCTCATAAAAAGGAAATCAATTAAAAATTCCATATTATTTCTAAATCAACACACGAAACACCGGACAAAATGAATAAAATGTTAAAGATCATCTGGAAAATGAACCTTAAGCCTGATGACCAGATACAAAAAAAACAAAAAACAATTCTACGAAATTATGAATTTTTTCAGCTCTCCAGCAATACTCTGAATGGAAAGAGTAGATTCATGAATTGCCATCACAATTTTATTCAGACTTGCATTGATCTCTTCTGTTGCGCCAGATGATCCTGCTGCTTCTTTTGCAGTCTCTTTTGCCATCTTTTCAACTTCCATGACATGATTAATAATCCGGCCAACCGATTCTGCCTGCTCCTCAGTGGCCTTTGCCACTAGTACAAGATTCGTATTTGCACTTGTGATGACCCCGGTTATCTCTTTGAATATTCCAAGCATTTCATGAACAGAGACATTACCGGATTGGACCTCTTTAGAAGAAACATCAACAGAATCAGATACAACTAAGGATTTTTCCTGCAATCTTCCGATTATTGTGGTAATATTTTCTGCTGATTTCTGTGACTCAACTGCAAGTGACTTAACCTCTTCAGCAACAACTGCAAAGCCTCTCCCATATTCACCAGCTCTGGCTGCTTCTATCGCTGCATTAAGAGCAAGAAGGTTGGTCTGCTCTGAAATATCTGTAATTAATTCAACAATACTTCCAATCTCATCCATCTGACTGGTAATATCTTTGATAATGCTCGTAGTTGTATCAAATGATTGGATAATTCCCTCCATACCCTTTTCTGCATTTTGTGCGAACGAAACACCTTTTTCAGAAAGGGTAACTGCCTGGTTTGTGTATAAACTGGCCTGATGAGCTTTTCCATCTACATCCCCTACTGTATGAGACAGATCATTCATCACAGCCAAAATTTCAACTATCCCGTTCCCACTAAACTCAGCACATGAACTTACAGATGATGAACTTTCAGCAAGAGAATTCATGGATCTGGCAATCTCATCAACCCGTTTATTACTTTTTTCCATCTGGCTTTCAAGTTTTTCAACTTCGTCCTGAATCCCACCAATGGCCTCAGAGCCTCTCATCCCGATCTGGTTTAAAGTCTCTTTAAAGAGGATAAAATCTCCTTTAACAGGAACATGCTCATCCATCCTGACAGAGTAATGACCCTCTGCATAATGATTTGCAACCCGCATTGCTTCATGTACCGGATTAATAACAGATTCTAAGGATTTATTCAGGTCATGAACAATTATTTTGAAATCTCCAACAAATTTCCCGTCATCTCCCCTGACCGACAGATCACCATCAGATGAACGGATTGCAAGGTCATGAATAACTGATGTCAGATCTTTTATTGTCGTCTGCATATGAACAAGAGACTGACCGAGGACATCTTTCTCTGATGAGGCATGATACGTAAAATTCAGATCACCTGCAGATATTTTTTCTACAATGGCAGATTTTTGTTGGAGACTAGATTGAAGTTCACGAAATGCATCTGCCAGTTTACCGGTCTCATCCCTGGAAGTATGCTGTATCGGTACAGTAAGATCTCCTTCTGCCAGCCTTCTAGAGAGATCTGTCATAGCAACGATTGGATATGATATCTTCCGGGATTTATAATACAGCAGAATAAGACCGATAATGATCAGGATAATACCGATAATTACCTGATTTCGCATTGCTGTGTATGCCTCATTATACAAAACACCGGACGGAGCAGAGATTATAATATACCAGGGAGTGTCAGTATTTCCAACAATCACCGGATTTATTAGATGAATCTGATCACCAACAATGGTTAACCCTGATCCTGATTTGATCTCTTTCAACATTGCATCTGAAGCATTTTTACCGATCAGTTCAGGATGATTTGTGCTTCCGGTTACAATCCCCTGGTTACTCACAATGGTCATCGTTTGATTCAGGGGATCTCCTTTAAATTGATCTGCAAGGCTTTGCATATAATCAATGGGTGTATCGGCAGTCACAATACCGACAAATTTTCCCTCAACGACAATAGGGGAGACTACTGTTGTCATAAAAACGTCCTTGCCCTGGACAGGGTAGACATACGGTTCAGTCAGGGTGTTATTGTGTGTATTTTTTGGAACCAGGTAATAATCGCCTGCACCCGGGGTATCATAGTCCACCAGAGGTTCAAGAGCAATATTGCCTGTCTGACCCTTACTCCAGTATGGAATAAATCTCCCGGTTCCATCATGGCCGGTTTTATTGACAAAGTCGCGATCAGCTCCATCAAAAGCGTTTGGTTCCCATCCGGTTGACATGCCAATGACCTTGTCACTGGAGCTCAGAGACTGTCGTAGCATAGAATTGACAAGATCCCTGCTCACCGAGAGGTTCTGATTCTTGATACCGGTGAGTGCATTGGCCAGATTTGTAACCATTTGCAGGTTTTTATCAAGAGAATCTGACACCTTGAGTGCATATGACTCTGAAGAGTCCATGAGTTCATGTGTTGACTCTTGGAGGACAAGTTGATAGATACTAAATGAAGACAGACAGATAAGGACTCCGGCTACGAGTAAGAGAGAAATAGCACCCCAGATGAGAATTTGTCCCTGAATAGTATGTGAACGTTCTATAAGTGAATTCATGATTTCCCTTTTTTTAAGAAGATATCCAAACCAGTAATCAGTCGATTTTCTCTGAGCCTTAACTCCCATCCTCTAAAGAAACCGGGGATCACTGTTATCGATATAATTAATAAATTACTTTATTCTAAATACTATGACTAAGAATTTCTATGTAATATTTATAATAATTATCGATACGAATTTATTGTAGAATATTGAGAATATTGATTTACAATAGCACTGACTTTTTGAAGCGAGTCCCATGAATTTATAAACCAAAACTGATGATTCAGTTACATGACAAAATGATTCTGCATTGTTCTTTAAGAATAAAATTACTCAAATCAAAGATCTAATAGGATATCTCGGTCAAAATATAACAATAAAAAAATATACCAATAATCACAGTCTCATTGAGAGGTACTGCACAACTTGTTAGTCTCCATAATTCCCAATAATAGATATGCAGATCCCTGATATCCTATGTAAAAACCAAATGTTTCTGGCAGTAAATATTCTCATTTTCTCTATCCTTTTCTTGTGTCCTTCAACAACCGCTGTTACAAATTCAGGATGGCAACCGGTTAATGTGACATCATGGGCCCAGGTTGATATCCCCCCTGGATGGACTTACGGAGATATTACCACTGATCCATTTGATTCTGATAAAACAACTCTTGAGGCAAAATCCCCGGATGGATCAGCAACTCTCCAATATCTTTTTGATCACGATACTAACCAGGCATCTCCCGGAGATCTCAGCAGAACCCAGGATAAGTACATGAATCAGCAGGGTTTCTGTCTCTGCCAGGAAAGACCGTCATTTACCGAAACTAATGGAAACACAGCAATGAAACAGACATATATCAAAGGCACTGACGACGGAGCTGTTGTCTGTTCTGGAGCATACCCGGGTTGGGGAAGGTACCAGTATGCACTCCTCATGAATGGACGAAGTGCAGTCAGTACCTATTACGATGATCTCCCTGATGATGTTGCAGACCATATCAGACAGATCAAAGTTGAAACCAATTCTACAAAAGAATCATAATCAGGAATTATCCACCTGATTTATTTATTAAACGTTGATCGCTCAAACGAGCCAAAATCAATAGAAGTAAAAAACAATGGAGGATCAGTCCATTGTGGAAATATTTGCAGAGGGAGTGAATCAGTCAGGCCGGACAGGATTGAGGGGTTATACGGCACGGATGTAGGAGGACATTGTGGGGTATTACTCAGGAGGTTTCCTGTCAGGGTTAGACAGGCAGGGTGTTTGGGTTTGTCCGTAGCCCGCATGTTCTCCCTATGACATACATACGTTGTCTGAAACACCGTATAAAGGATTACGAGGAAACGAATATAACATAGTTTCATTGAAAATTACCATCACATCACTCACAAAAATATTTCCAATACTAAATGAGAGGCTGAATAAATTTTTTGACATGGACTACTCGTTGCATCTGGTTTCAGGCACTAAAATTTTGAAACATGTTCATCATATTTTGCAACTCAATAAATGAAAGAAGACCTGATTTATTGTTGCAACCGGTTGCAACGAACTTTTTCCAATGGCTGACAAGACCTCTTGCTATTCAAAAAAAAATGAGACAGAATTCAAACGCGGCACATCAAAAATAATATCTGACTACCTGTCTCGAATCTGATAACCAGAACCCCGACCTCCTACAGGTCAGGCGGGTAAACTGGTATTCACCGGTTTTATATGCCCGATAATTTGTGGAGGGATAGATTCATAATATTGTTTGACTGCTTCAGGACCTTCCATGACCAGAATATAATGTCCAACCCCCCATCCAGGATATGTTATCGTTCCAATCACGGCTGCATCATCACTACCCCGGACGTATGTTTGGCGATATGCGGTGTGATCCAGACTTTCTTCCCTTACAGGTTCTTTGGTTTGACAGATGCGAAATCCAAGTTGACTCATATACCTATTTTGAAATTGCTGGATTTCGTTGATACTCATAGGATCTGGACTATGCGTCAGAATATAGGTAAGCCGGGAATTCATATCAGGAGAGATAGCCTTGATGGTTACATCATCTGGTTTCACTGTCTCATTTGAATCCACAGAAACACTCCAACCTGCAGGCATATCTGCCTGAACCCATGATCTTGCCTCTGAAGGCTGCCACATTTCAGCGATTGAACTACAGGGGATGAATCCCAATAATATTACCATAAACAGGAGAATACCCTTGATATTACAAAATCGTAGAATACCAGCAATTTTTTCGGGAAAAACCCTGAACCGCATAAATCATTTTTGTCACCGTGGGGTATACTCCTTGTGTCCATACAGAGCTCAAGGCATAAAGAAAAGTTTTCAATTATGTATATAGAATGTATCTCATCCGGGATCGTATATGCTTCCTGAATTAATTTCTGACTATCACAACGAAACAATGTAATAAAGATAAAATTTTACTGCAGGTGGATCATTTCCCTCAATAGGATTTTTGAAAACTATATCGAAATATCAGTAATCCGGGATCATTTTTCAACATTGATCAGATTTAATTATTCAGTTCAACAATTAAAATAATTGAAACCGGAAAACCTTTTCCTGGAACACTACATTCTCTCTGACACTCAACAGAACAGATACGAACTTCACAGAATAGAACATAGGTAGTTTGGATATATAGAGACAGGAATACATATGACCTCAGAAGTATCAACTGACGGAACTATCCTTCTTTCAAAAGACCAATCAGAAGAGATCTGGGAACTTGGGAATGCAGGAGCACAGAATGCTGCTGCAGTGCTCTCAACCCTCCTTAACCAGAAGGTTACCATCAGTCTTCCTTCAATTTCGGTGGTGAACTTAAGCAATCTTCAGGAGCATATTGACGACACCCTTGCAGCGATGGTAATCTTTCAGATAAAAGGACAGGTAACAAGTGGAGGATCACTTGTTTTGCATGTCCCAAAACCTTCAATTCTCAGACTCTCCCATATCATGCTTGGACAGCCTGAAAACGACAGGGAAATCGACGAGATGGATAAAAGCATGCTTCACGAGGTTGGCAACATCATGATGTCATCATATCTGGATGCCTGTGCCACTCTTCTCTCTATTATTCTCCTCCCGTCACCACCATCCATGACTATCGATATGGCACATGCTATCCTAGAATCTATCATCGCAACTCATGAGGTGGATGACAATGCAGACCAGGTTCTCTTCTTCAAAACCGAGATGAGTTGTGCAGATGAGGAGATAGATGCCGAATTATTTCTGCTTCCTAGCCATGCCCTTCTAAAAGAACTCCTCGAACGATTCAGAAAAGTCAGATCTGAAAATAAAGGATAACAGATATACAGATTATCAGAAAGCCAATCAGCTCTGACCCAGTCGGCCACATGAGGGATACCCTGACCGCGAACAGGCTTTCTGACATCCTAGTTTCTGTCCCTGACAACCAACTGATCCACCTAATTGACATCTGGCAGAGATCTGATCATCATTTTTACAGCACTTTGATTCTCCAAACGCCTTTCCACTTGAGGTATACTTTTTCTGGATTTTTTCTGTATCAACCGCTTTTACTGGAATAAGAGAACTGGCAATGATCCAGCCGACGACTGCAACTACAAGGAGTAGACCGACAATAATGAGAATCCGGTCGGTTTTATGTTGTTCCATAGTATTAATCTATGAAAGGCTATGCAAAAGCATTTGTCGTAGACTGAGCTACACATTGAATGTCTGCATAACACCCGGATTCCTGTTCGATTAGCCACAGAACACTTACCCGGGGGAGACTACAAACATTCTCTTTTATCCAGGACAATAAAAAAAGGGTTACTGGTTACCACTCTCATACACGAGAGCCAGGTACCGTGCTTCAAAGATGGTGAATACAACCGAAACAAAGAACATGATAATAAATCCAAGATATGGAATTTCCGTAACGAGATTAAAGAAAATGCCTACTACAAAACTTATTACCCACAGAACAACTGAAGCAAGAAGATATGAACCCCACCCAATCTCACGAATAGTTTGCAGAATTGCTGAGAAATTGAATGCTTCCATGAAAGATTCTGTTCGTGCCATTCGTATAATCCCAATGGATGAGATGAGGACGGTAATAATTCCCAGGATGAATATGAGAAGGCTACTACCAATTATTGGGAATATGTAGGGTGCAAGATCATGTAAATTAAAATGAAATTCACCGCCGGCGGCAATCTTGGAGAAGATACTCATGCCAATGGCCATGAAAGAAACTACTGTGACAATGAGGACCGGAATAAAGTACACACAGATTGCTACGAGGTACTTCAGACCATTCACAAAGAGTTTTCCAAAGTTCTCTACCTCTGGTGGAGGAGTCTTTCCCCGGTAAATCTCTAGTGTATATCCCATCATGAGAGGGAAGATGATCGACATAATGGTAAGAAGAATCCACCGTTTCCACTGCTGCCATACCGACTCTTTCGTATAATCGATTGAGTCCCGAATTGCTGATCCAATATCCATAATGCTCTACCATCCGAAGTTTTGTATGACTGACATTTAATGATATTCTATCAGGAACAGGATAATTCGGAAGAAGATACCGAAATTAAGCCCACAAATCATTTAATATCAGTAAGTACAAGGATTATTCACTATCTTTCAATGCAAGATACTACTAAAATGATGGAACCTGTCACTAATCAGAATTATGAAACAAAAAAGCCGTTCTTCGGGGATGCGCATGAAGGGAGAAACCGATGAACGCGCAATTTAAGAAAGGCGTTCTGGAGATGTGTGTGCTGGTGTTACTTGGCGAAAAAGATCGGTATGGATATGAACTGGTCCAGGATATCTCACATCGGTTCGAGATATCAGAAGGGAGTATTTATCCACTGCTTAGGCGCCTTCGAGATGAGGGGAATGTTGTTACATACCTTCAGGAATCTGCAGAAGGTCCGGCACGAAAGTATTACTCTCTCACGGCAAAGGGCGGGATAATCAGAGATGAACTTGTTGCTGAATGGCAGGAGTTCATTGTTGCAGTTAACGGCCTGCTGGAAGGGGTGAGTCATGCAGAAGGATGAGTACTTATCGCAACTCAGGCAGGCGATACGAGCCCTCCCCGAGGATGAACAGGAAGAGATCCTTGCAGATTATGATGAACACTTCAGGATGGGGATCACGGAAGGGAGAACCGAAGTAGAGATAGCATCGGCACTCGGGGATCCCAGATCAATTGGAAAAGAGTACGCAGCAGTCTCTCTTGTAAACCGTGCCGAAGAGAGCCCTTCTGCCAGAGGCATTGGCAGGGCTGTTCTTGCAACTGTTGGTCTCGGGCTGTTCAACCTGTTTGTAGTCTTTCTCCCGTTCCTGATCCTGGTACTTATGATCGTCCTTATCCTGATCATTGGATTCTCAATCGCATGTGCCGGCCCATTTCTGGCTGGATATGCTGTGCTGATCCTTATCGGGGTTCTGCCTATGCAACTGGATACACCTCCTCTGGCAGCAGTATTCTTTGGGATTGGACTTACTTCAGCAGGCCTTCTCATGATCGCACTCGATTATTGGTTAACAAGGATCTGCTACCGCCAAACAATCAGATACCTTCGGTGGAATATTGAAGTAATTTCAGGGAAGGAGACGTTATGAACACTGGAATCAGATTCCCACCCCTCAGGCAGATTATCATCTGGCTACTCATCATAACAGTAGTATCCTTCGCCATCGGAGCGATTATCGCAGGCATTGAAGGAAATTCTTACAGATCAAAATACCAATCCAACGTCACTCCGGTTGAAATTGAATCAGGAACGATCAATCATGCAATCGTAGCCTTGGAGATGGACTCCGGGAGTATCAACCTCTCTGAAGATCAATTTACCAGTCTCATATCAGGTAACATATCAGGAGTGCATGCCCAGAAAGGACCTGATATCTCGTACAAAATCACGGATGAGATCGGCCATATGAACATGAAACAGGAGTCATCCATGTGGCTTGATCCCATATCAAAAGAGGATCAGTGGAATCTTACCCTTGGGCAGAAAGTACCGACTTCACTCTCGATCATGATGAATACCGGTGATCTTCGAATAAAGCCAGGAAATGCGAATCTGACCGACCTTTCGATCAAACAGAGTACCGGGGATCTCACCCTCGATCTCTCTGAATGGAAAGGGACCCACCTTATGGGATCCATTGACGAAGGGATAGGAAGCATGACAATTATTCTTCCTGCATATGCCTCAATTGCAACTCATGTTGAGAATGGCATCGGGAGCAGAAGCATATTAGGGCTTGACGGAGAGAAAGGCACGTATTACCATACCGTTCAGGATCGTCAGGCACCGGTGATCTCACTATCTGTAAACCAGGGAATCGGAGATCTCACCATGAAGGTAGTACATGAATCCTGAATATCTGGAGGATATTCTCCTCAAAAAACTCACGATGGAGAATATATGACCGATCCGGTAGTCAAAGCAGGAGTCCTGATAATCCTACTCATACTCCTGACCTTTGTCTGGACGTATCCCCTGTACAGGGCCGAAATCAAGAGGGACATACGGTTCCTCTCATTCAAGGCGTTTGTACATATCACCACCGCACTAGTGCTGTTCGGGCTTGCAGTTGCTAACTGGAATCTTGACGCCTCTCATGTGCTGAATATGATATGCGGCGTTTTCCTCCTGCACGAAGGTGTTGTAACGATATTGAACATGTACGAAGATATGAAAAGATTACCAATCCGGGAGAAAGGCATGTAGTCATGCTGTATCATCCACCCTTTAAGAAACGACAATTGACCATCACAATTCAAACATCTATCAAAGATCTATGATCAGAAAGAATTCAAATCGCTGCACTATATCATGGAAATTCGCCTTGTTTATCCTGTGTGGGCTGATACTAATCAATCTACCCGCTTCAGCCGCAGGTGACACACCCCAGGTACCATCGGTGATCATCCAAGATTACAAAGTTACGCCTACAGTTCTTACACCGGGAGAGAAAGGAACACTTACAGTTACATTAAAATCAGTAACTTCAGGAACAAAAACAAGTTCAGTCACATCAGGGAGTGATACAACTTCACTCAGTTCACCGGTGATTCCTTACATCGATTCTGTCACATTCAAAAGTAAGGATATTGACCTCCTCAGTACAGACTCTAAATTTGAAGGAAACATCGGACCTGATCAGGCGATACCGGTAACATTCTACATTCAGGCACCCCAGAAAACCGGTTTGTATTTCCCTGAGATCTGGATTCGGGTACGGGACGGGCAGAGCCTTAAATATCCGGTTCCAGTCAACGTCGGCACCCAACTCTCTGTCCTTCGAACACCCACTCTCTCACTGGAAAACTCATTCCCATCCATGGTCAAACCGGGAACAAAGATCGACGGCAATATCACAATAAAAAATGAAGGTTCAAGTCAGGCTGACAACATTCAGGTAATGATAAACGGAACCCCTCCATCTGTTATTGCATCAGGAATCAGTTCATTCCAGATAGAACAACTCGCAGCTGGCCAGTCAGTTACCCGTGATCTCTCTCTGCTCGTGGACAAAAATATTCAGGCAGGACTTGTGGAAGTCCCTGTCAGAATGAAATATGCCCAGATTGATGGCTCATCTGTAGAACAACTTGGCAGCATAGGTATCGACGTCAGGGGAAATGCTGAACTCGGAATCACTGCAGTTGAGACCACCCCAAGCAGAGTCTCACAGAAACAGGCATTCGATCTGATGATACGGGTGCAGAACACCGGAACTGGTGATGCAAAGGCTGTCTCGGCAAAGATCGATCTGCCGATTGTCGGAACTAAAGAGGCATTTGTCGGAAAGATAAAACCTGGAAACGATGCTCCGGCAACCTTTATCCTTGAAGGAGCACCGGCTGGGGATTACAAGTACAAGGCTATAATAACCTGGACCGATGACTGGGGAGAGCACTCATTCACCCGTGAACTTTCACAAGGCATTCCGGGATCTGATGATTCAGGCTCAACAATACTAGGTGTTATCATTCTGGTCGTTATCGGTGCTGGAGTTTTCTGGTACTGGCGCAGGAAGAATAACCCGGATGAGATGGAATGAGTCTGCAGCACCTGAAAGTATCATTCTTCCTCGCTATCCGGGGATTATCACGGGGAAGCAGAGGAAGTCTCTACCTCTCCATCCTCATCATCGCGATGGTCTTTACAAACATGATCTTCATGTCCTCTATCATCATGGGGGTCATCAAGAATTCTGAGCGATCGATCATAGAGTACCAGACCGGCAACATTCTTGTCGAAACTAAAGATAATGAGCAGTACATCGAGGACGTGAGTAGTCTTTTAGATAAACTAAACAGGATTCCCGGAGTCATCAGGGCATCAGCCCATTATTCGATGGGAGCTACACTAAAAAATGAGGGAAACCGGATAGGAGGAACTGTCACTGCGATTCGTCCTGATGACGAGCGTATGGTTACCGGGACCTGGAAAAAGATGAAAGAAGGAGAATACCTCTCTGATGGTGAGACAGGTGAGGTAATCATTGGTATCCAGACAGCCGGTCACAAAGACAAGAATGAGGATATGGGTTCCTCACTTGGATATGTCAGAACCGGAGACCCGGTCACCATCGAATATACAAACGGGGTAACCCGTGAATATCGAGTAAAAGGGATCTTTGAGACCCGTTCTTATCAGGCAGATATGGATGTCTTTGTCACCTGGAACGAGATGGAGAGTGTACTTGGCCATCCGATTGACAGATCTACCGGCCTCATCATAAAAACCTCGCCTGATCTTCCTGAAGCACAGGTTAAGCAGACAATCTTACGGTTTGGAGTCCAGGAGAAGGTAAAGACATGGCAGGATCTTCTTGAAGAAGCATTTGGCAGGGCAATTCAGAGTTTTTCAATTATCAACAGTGTTACCGTTATCGTCAGCCTGGTCATCGCTATCGTAGTTCTCTTTATCGTCATCATGATCAAGACCTTGAACAGTCGTCGCCAGATCGGTGTTCTCAAGGCAATCGGTGTTGAAAAGAGTATCATCATCAACAACTACCTTTTCCAGGTTCTCCTGCTCACGACTGCCGGTACCATCCTTGGAGTCTGCATTGTTGAGGGAATGGTCGGACTGCTCACTTTATACCCAATCAAATTCCCTGACGGCGATGTCACCCCCTATGCCAGCGCTTCAGATCTCATCACAAACACAATCCTACTCTACATTGCGGCAGCCATTGCCGGGTATATACCAGCATGGCGTGTGGCAAGTGAGGACATAATGACTGCAATGCGGGCCTGATTATGATCGAGATAACGGACCTCTCAAAAGTATATGAAATGGGAAAAGTGACTGTTGACGCTCTCAAGAACGTAACCCTCTCTATCAAAAAGGGTGAATTTGTCGGGATCATGGGTGCATCAGGATCAGGCAAATCAACACTTCTTCACATGATTGGCCTTCTCGATACACCAACAAGTGGGAAGATCCTTATCGGTGGCATAGATGTATCAACTCTTACAGAGCAACAGAAATCCAGATTCAGGTTGAAGAGACTCGGGTATGTTTTTCAGGATTATGCCCTGATGCCTGAACTAACCGTGGAGGAGAATGTCTACCTCACATCTATGGTAAGGGGTACCAGCGAGAAAGAGTACCTGTCCCAGACAAAGGAGATTTTAACGCGTGTCGGACTTTGGCATCGCCACAATGCCCTGCAGAGTGAACTATCAGGCGGTCAGCAGCAAAGGGTTTCTATCGCTCGTGCTGTTGTAAACAGACCTGAAATCCTGTTTGCTGATGAACCCTGTGCAAACCTGGATACAGAAAGCTCCAGAAACGTGCTTGATCTCTTTAGACAGATCAATCATGAGCTCCAACAGACAATCGTGATGGTCTCTCATGAAGAGTGGCACATGGAATACTTCGACCGGGTGATCATCCTGCGTGACGGGAAAATAATTTCTGATGGTCCGCCAGTACTCCATGAACGGACAAGTACCCTTCAATCTTGAAACGCGGGATATTGAGCATACCCACTTTTTTCATTCATATACTAAAATAAAGAAAGCATCGCAATTTTACATCGATTTGATAATAATCATATTAAAGGGACAGATGCAACATGAAGTGGTTATTATGGATCGTAAAATGTTCATTATTGCAGCAGTATTATCCTGCTGTCTCATCTTCTCAGTAGTGTCGGCAACAACCACCACCCCGGCAGGTAACGCAACCAATGTTACCAAGGTTGTAAAAACCACCACACCGACCACTACATCTACCGGAAACGTCACCAGCACTGCAAAGATTGCACAACCAACCCAGCCAGCCAACACAACAACTGTTGCAAAAATCCTGACCGCACCAAAGGTAATCTCAATTACACCAAGTTCAGGAACTCTCGGAAACAAGGTCGCATTCAACGTGACAGGTTCAGATTTTGACAAGACTGCCAAGGTATACCTTGAGACAGAAGTCAAAAACAAGACCAAGACCATTGAAGCTGCAAAGAATACTGTAGTATCCAATTCACTCATCAGTGGAAACTTCAAGATGCCAACCAATGTGCCAGCAGGTGACTGGAACGTAGTTGTCAAGCAGAATGGAAAGGAAAGCTCAACACCAGTGAAATTTACAATTAAAGAATAATAAGAACCCCAATATCCGGGATCCTATACTTTTTTTCTGCGATTGTGCAAATCCCATTTCAATTATAAGGAAGCAATGCCATCTTACAATGTCACAGGGTAATGCGGATAATCCATCTGTTTCTGGATCGTCTCTCTCACCTGCCGACCAGCAATCAGTTCTGTGATATATAGACCAAGATCTATTGCAGCAGTTACTCCTCCTGCAGTGATAATCTTTCCATCAGGAACTATTCGATCTTCCAGGACATCCCGGGCAAAGTGCCTTAAAACAGGCTGCATTGCAGGATGTGTTGTAACTTTGCGATCACGAAGAAGACCTGCAGCTCCAAGGAGAAGAACTCCGCCACAGACTGCGGCAATGGTTGTATCCTGACCAACTGTAGAGATCCATTGGAGGAATTCAGAATTCTTCATGAGATCCTTCACTCCGTCGCCTCCGGGTATGACTACATAGTCATATAAAGTGAAATCTGTACAGATATCATCTGGTATCATGACAAGCCCTTCTGAGGATCTGATCTGGTCTGTATGGGAAGAAACCACATATTCTAAATCAGGGCAAAATCCCATGGTTTTAAGACGAGAGATCGGATCATAGAGTCCGGCAAAATCAAGGAGTGTAACGTTATCGTAAAGAACAAATGCGATCTTCATACTTCAAACCTGACATTTTAGAGGTTGGATGCTCAAAGCAAAGTACATACCTCACAAACTGGAACCAAAGATAATGTAGCATCACCACCAATTAAGAATCATGAAGATCCCATCACTTCATTCACTTCTCCTTCTGATTGGCTGCATCGTCCTACCACTTTTAATCGGAGCTTTAGGATCAGTTATTACAACATCTTCAATCCCAATCTGGTACAACACACTCACAAAACCCTGGTTCACCCCTCCAAACTGGGTATTTGCACCGATATGGACAATACTCTACTGTATGATGGGCGTTTCCCTGTGGCTTATCATCAAAGACGGATTTAAGAATAATGAGGTCAAAAGAGGCGTAATTTGTTTTGGAGCACAATTACTACTCAATTTTCTTTGGACTATTGCTTTCTTTGGGATGAGATCCCCGGCAATGGGGTTAGTCGTAATTATCGCACTCCTATACCTTATCGGCCTTACAATTCAGATATTTAAAAATATTTCAAGTCCTGCAGCATATCTTTTCATCCCTTATTTCTGCTGGACATGTTGTGCAACCGTACTCAATGCAGCAGTATTTCTCCTGAATATGTAAAAACATACTAAAATACGAAAATCGCAATACCTAAAACTTCAGGGGAATAATTAGTATAGAAATGGTTTATTCATATAATGATTTAACAAAAGGAAATCATAAACATAACACTTGGATGACAATTCCCATTTGTACGATACAGTAATGCCAGGGAATTTATCATCAGGCAACGATATTGTTTCATATTCCAATTTACGGCGAAACAATATCATTGCTGCATTAATAACGTGCTTTCTTATCTTTTTCTTCACCAGTCATGGAACCGGATCAATAACCTCAATAATTACAAGCGGAATCTTGGCAATTTTTGGAGGAACAATCACCTACTCCATACTTACTACTAGAATAATTTCACGGTTCAGACTGGGAATCTATGTATTAATGGGTATTTTATTCACAATTTCATTTTCAATTGAACATATTGTGTCCAGGGGTAGTATCTTATTAAGCCAGTCAGTAATTACTGCAGGGACCACCCCAATTTGTCCAATAACCATCCCGTTTGTTTCGATTCCACTTGTTTTGACAGGAAAGATGATCTTTCCCTCCACCGTTGCAGCACTAATAAGTATCCTTCTTCTCTGGCTTGCAATGATCATTCTACTTGGAAGAGGATGGTGCTCATGGATATGTTTCTTCGGATGGATCAGTCAGTTTTTTGCTGCACTTCCCAAGAAACCTTTAATCAGACTTGATACTGTTCCAAAATGGGCAAAAATGCTCCCATATGCCCTCATGCTATTTTTTATTCTCATTGCATTGGTAACGTTTTCACCGGTCTTCTGTTCATGGGTATGCCCACTCAGAATTGTATATGATCCACCAATGGTGACTTCTTCAATTGAATGGATTCAGGCACTTATCTTTGTTATTGGAGGGTTTGTTTTATTAATTGCAGGACCATTCCTCACAAAAAAACGGCTCTATTGTAGTCTTGTATGTCCCCTTCTTCCAGCAAATGCACTTGTGGGAATTGTCAGTCCATTCAGGGTGAAAGTAGATCATGAAAAATGCATCAACTGTGGCCTCTGCGTAAAGACCTGCGATGTCTTTGCTATTACTACAGAAAAGTCAGAAAAACCTGAACCAACAATCGAATGTGTCAGGTGTGGTCATTGTATGGATAAATGCCCAAAAGGAGCAATCGACTACACTCTTACTGGAACAACTACTCAGGCTCGTACATTGTTCATTATCCTGGCGGTTACATTCTGTATCATGATGGCATACACATTTGCCATGGCCATTGAGGTCTTTCTCCTCACTGGGGGGATTTCATCATGATCACGTTTTCAAACAAGGAAACAGTGAGGAGAATTCTTGCATATATTTACCTGATTGTAATTTTTATAATAACAGTCACCATGCTTATGAAAATACATTCATGAGGAGATACTGATGATTGAGACCATCGCATCAGGTATCCTTCTCGGATTATCCACGGGCCTCTTCTGTCTTGCATCCTGTGCTCCAATCATGGTACCATTCATGCTTGGAGAGAAAAGAAACCTTAAAAAAATAGTGTCCACGACAATAAATCTATCAATAGGCAGACTTTGTGCATATATCCTAATCGGAACTGCAGTAGGAATATTCGCGGCTAACCTGGAAGAAAACCTATTCCACAAAATTGGAGGAGCTGCATTAGTGCTGGTTTCAGTACTACTATTGCTATACACATTCAGCCTAATCCCAATCCACCCACGTTTTTGCGGCTGCAACCCAAAAATCCAATCAAATATTCCAGTGTTATTCGGATTCCTAACCGGGATAAATATATGTCCTCCATTCCTTCTTGCGATAAGTTATGCCATCTCACTCGGAAATCTGCTAGGTAGTATACTTTTATTTCTTGGATTTTTTATTGGGACATCCATTTATCTTGTGCTTCTCATCCCTGTTGGATACGTAGGAAAGTATGAAAATTTCAGAGTTGTAGGAAGAATCACGGCAATACTTTCTTCAATCGTATTCTTCTTTGTCGGAATAGGCTATATCGTTGGATAAACCTATTTTGCAACCCTAAAAACCATTCCCTATAAAAGACTAACCAGGGCAATAAAACTAGAATAAAAAATTTATTTGTTGAGTCTTGACATAGACTCATCAATGCGGGTTGCAATAATAGACAAATCGTTGATTATTGTTGACATCTGATTAAGAGCCGATGCAGACTCTTCAGAAGCAGAAGCCGAACTGATTGCTTCTTTTGCTGTCTCTACCGACATAGTTTTTACTTCAGATACACTGGAGGTAATTTCCTGAACAGTAGCTGACTCCTCTTCTGATAAACTTGCAACTTCAGTCATATTCTTTGAAATTTCTTCTACCTGAATTGCAATTTCATTAAAGAACTTGATTGTGTCAGTAATCGCTTGTGATCCTTTTGAAACTTCAGTATTGGCCTGGTTCATTGCATCAGCAGCACGATTTGACTGATGCTGCAGAGAACTGATAATTTTTGCAATATTTTCTGCTGAACCCTGGGATTCCTGAGCAAGTGTTTTCACTTCATTAGCGACAACTGCAAATCCCATACCTGCATCTCCTGCCCGTGCCGCTTCTATTGCTGCGTTTAGTGCAAGCAGGTTTGTCTGATCTGCAATACTGCTGATAATATCAACAATTTTTCCTATTTCAATCATCTGATCTCTAATTTCGGTAATAATTGACCCGACATCAGAGACAGCACCATTAATAGCTTTAATGCCTCCTTCAGCTACTGCAGCCTGTTCCACTCCTTTTACAGAGGTAGTATTGGCATCAAGAGTGAGATTGCTTACAGATTCCACCTTTGTTGCGACTGTTGCAACAGAATGGTTTAAATCCTCCATAGCTGTAAGAACCTGCTCAATGGCATGGACACTGTTTTCTGCATTTGTACTTACTACAGATGAACTCTGTGCTATAGATGAAGCACCCGCAGTTATCTCTTCAATACTTGCTGCAGCTTCTTCTGATGACGCAGTGAGGGAATTAACCTGTTCAGAAACATCCTTGATAGCAATTGAGAGTTCAATACCAATCGTGTTGAGTCCATTCTTCAGGGAAATCAGATCTCCTTTTGTAATAACAGTTTCATCAAACCGGGCAGAAAATTTGGCTTGTGCAAACTGTTCTGAAACACGAAGTGCCTCATTGAGAGGAGTGGTTATGGCATCAAGCATGTTATTGATACCAATGATGATATCCTTGTATGCTCCGATGAACTTTGAAGAATTACCACGTTTAGCAAGTTCTCCATTTTCTGCATCCTGAATCAATCCTTTGATCTCACCAGTAATACCAGATATTGACTCAACTAACTGAATAAGAGCATGTGAGATCTCATCTTGCTCATCCTTGGGTACGACATTAATCGAAAGATCACCAGATGCAATCTTTTTGAGGGCAGATACAACAGTATTTTGGAGGTTATCAGAAAATGCATCCATTTCCCTCCCCAAAATTCCTATCTCATCATCCCGGTCAAGTTTGAGCCTCTCTGAAAGATGACCTTTCCCCATCTCACTGATCATTCGTGCAGTTTTTTCAATGGGTGTAGTGGTTTGTCGGGCAAAGGCAATCCCAATGAACATAACAGCAATGATAGTGAGGATAGCAATTATGAAGATGAGAAGTATGGCCTGCCGTGTTGAATTGGCCAGTTCATTTACAAGATTATCGTTTTCAGTTTGTAACTTCTCTCCAAGAACCTTAGTAGGCTTCAGGAATTCATCGATATACACAGCAATGCCGACAACCATATGGACTCCATCCTTGGATGTCAGATTTACCGGATAATAACTGATAAATTTATCCCGGTATGATCCATCAGTCTCTTTTGACTTGTAATATCCTGTTGCCGGAGATCCATTTTTAATCCGGTTCACTATTTCGTAAAGTTCAGGTTGATCAACCTTGTAATCCTCATAGGACATACCTTCTTTAGCTTTTGAAGAATGCATGAGGTTTTTAAATCCTATTGGATCTCCAATAAGACTGGAACCCTGTGAACCAACCGGTTGTACAGCAATTGCCCTGAAAGCAGGATCTTTCGAAAGATCAGACCAGGTTTTATCAGGATGATCTGCCAGGTATATCTCTAATTCTTTGGCGATAGATTTTGTACTGTCAACCGCATTATCTTCAGCAAGTTTTTGTAATGCACCGGTTGAAGAGGTAATGGATTCATTTCCAATCTCATTTACCTTGATGTCAATCGTATTACTGACTGAAAATAAACTAAATATACCAATTGACCCAATAATCAGCAATGGAATTACTGAAATTCCAAGCATCATAAGAATTAAACGACGTTTAAACTGCATTTTCCCCCCACTGTAAACATTTACTCACTTTAGATCTGGTTTTGCACCTGATGATCGATCATTATAGAATATATAAACATCAGGCTGGATCCAGCACTTTTTGTACACTTCCTGAAGTTGAAGACATTTTTTTAAATTAATGTCTAAAACAATTAGTGAGACCGTAAACTAATTAAGGAAGGCCATAATGGCGCCATCGACACAAAATATAAATGATATGAATGAGAACCCTGTATTTTGAGAGAGAATAATGAATAAACATACATTATCCTCCGATTTTGAGGTTTTTTAGGAGGGTGCCATAGCATACACAAAGTCAATATCGGCTTATTCATCTGATCCGAGATATTAAGGCGAATAGGGAAAATAAAGACAAGAACAACCATTTAATTAAATCTGCATTTTTTAAAAAACAGATGCATCATCAGGAACTTTAATAATTATGATAGAACCATCAGTTCTCCGAGGGTTCGTACACACCGGGAGTCATTCTTTCTAAATTTTTTTTATAACCCTATATTCTCCTCTCATGGTACACAAAAGTATTTGTTAATTTGTAGGAATTTATGGAAACGGAATATTGGAAACTCACACAAACGAAAACAATCTTGTAAACTATTTCTCTCTGTTTCCCGCGATATCTATATCTTCAGACAGGGTAATTCCTGCAATAATATATCCTCCATCATTTGTCTGCAGGATACTTTCTCCAGAATCATACATGCTCCCTCCCAGACTTTTTTCCCATTTCAGGCCCCCATCAGGGCCAAGTTTTACTATCCAGTAATCAGAATCTCCGTGGTTCCCGGTGACATCACCATCATCGGATGCTGATCCCCCTGCCACTATATATCCACCATCACGGGTCTGTCTGATACTTTTTGCTTCATCAATGCCTTTTCCACCCAAACATCTCTGCCATGCAAGATCCCCTCCTGGAGAAAGTTTGACTATCCAATAATCGAGCTCACCGTGATTACCGGATACATCACCATCATCGGATGCTGAAGCTCCGGCAATAATATATCCGCCATCAGAAAGTTGCTGAATAAAATATGGTATATCGTTTTGTGATCCTCCAAAACACTTCTGCCAGGTGATTTCAACCCCGGGGGTAAGTTTGACTATCCAATAATCGAGATCACCGTGATTACCGGATACATCACCATCATGGGAGGCCGATGCTCCTGCCATGATATAGCCACCATCTATTGTCTGACGTATACTGTATCCCAGATCATCTTTTGTTCCTCCAAAGGTTTTTTTCCAGATGAGATCTCCGGAAGAGGTCAGTTTTGCAATCCAAATATCGCGATCACTGCGGCTTGGGGTGTGCAATCCATCTGGAAACCTGATACTTCCTGATACGATATAACCACTATCACGGGTCTGCTGGATACTATGGATCTCTTCATGATTTGGAGTGTCAAGACTTTTTTCCCATGAAATCAGGCCTTCTCGTGTAAGTTTAATGATCCAGGAGGTATTCATACTCTGGTTTATAGTGGCATTCTTTTCACCGGGTCCAAATTTTCCTCCATAAGCATACCCGCATGATTCTGTCTGACTCAGGATATCAGGAGATTGCCAACCCGATCCACGGTAACTCTTCTGCCATACTATCTCACCACCAGGACTCTGTTTCACAATCCAGTAACCAGGATTCTGCCTGGAGTCAGTACCATTCTCTCCAGAAGAATCAGGCCTTCCGATCAAAAGATATCCCCCGTCACTGGTCTGCTGGATAATATATGATGAATCAGTAATTGGTCCGTTCAGGCATTTTTGCCAGTATATTTCAGGGGTTATAATGTCTGGGTACTCAATATCAATGGTATGATATGAAGATTCCAAAGAATCAGATCCTGCAACAGAAACAGGTAATGCCAGGAACAAAAGCATCAGCAGTACTCCTGGAATCATGAAGACAGCCTGATGAACAATATGCGAACAAACCATTGATGTCATTATTTTTTTGTCGAAGAAGATCAGGAGGTATTACTCTTTACTCGAACACGAGAGATGATAAAGGTTATTTCCGATACTTGAAACAGAATATCTCAAACCCGGTTGTTCCAGGTAAAAATGCGCAGATGCACAGGGATAAGATATTTGATGAGAATCAGAGTTCCCAGATTCGTGGGACCAAAACTATAGAACTTCCATTAATAACCAATCAGAGAAGAAATTTCGTATACATACATTAAAGAATATAACGGTGTAATCACCGTCACATTACACTTCTCCAGGAAGTGAAATGGTAGTGCAAGTAATAGGATCGTATCATAATATCAATGTTAAAGAGAGATACAGTGGCAGAAGAGGAGATTCAGCATGCAATGTAATATTACCAGGAAAAATGTAATTATTGGAATAATACTTCTAATTTTAACAATTCTTGCGTTTTATCTCAGAATGTGGCCAGGATTTGAGGCCAATCTTAATGTTATTTCTAATGTAGCCATGGATGATCCCATGTATAACCTGCGAATGGTTGAACAGACCGTGGCTAATTTCCCGCACTATGCATGGTTTGACCCGATGACATATTACCCACAGGGCCAACCACAGCATTGGGGACCACTTTTTACGTTGATATCAGCAGCCGCATGTATTCTGGTTGGAGCAACCACACGGGTTGATATCGCTTCGGTATGTCTTTTCATCCCAGGGATTATGGCTGCACTTATGATCCCAATCACATATGCAACAGTCAAACTGGTGTCAGACTGGAAGAGTGCGATTGCAACTGCAGCATTCATGACAATAGTGCCGGGTCAGTATTTTTTCAGGTCATACTACGGGTATTTTGACCATCATATCGGGGAAGTTTTATTCAGCACGCTGTTTTGTCTGTGTTACCTATATGCCTTGGTTTACTGTAGGAAAAATCCGGTCCAGATAGAAGACAAAAACACCTGGAAGATCCCAATCCTGCTCGGGCTTCTCTGTGGATTTACGTATGTCCTTGGTCTGGCCATAATGCCGACAATGCTAGTTTTTGCACTTATTGTTGCAATAATTACGCCGATATGGTTTATGATCCAGCGTTATAATCACCACCTCGGAGCTTCAGCCCTGGTCATAAATACAACCACCTTCATCATAGCAATTATCGGGTTTTTTTCAATTGGTGTTAATACATCCCAGCTTGGAATGGACTTTTATTCAACCGGACATCCGATTGCATATGGCCTTATCATTCTGGGAACCTGGATACTCTTTGGATTCTCATATTACCTGCGTAAGAAATCTCTCATCTCCTTTGTGCTTGCAATAATAGGGGTAACAATTCTTGGTATAGTCCTGTTTGCACTGCTCTTCCCTTCGATGTTTTCATATTTCCTTCAAAATGCCAATGCATTCTTTGGACAAGATATACACTGGAAAACAATTCAGGAGGCCAGGCAATGGACAATCTTTGATGCATGGCGAACATTTAACTACAGCCTGTTCCTATTCGCTGGTGGAATTCTCGTTTTACTCAGGAAATTCAGGCGAGAAATTAATCCATCCTACATTTTTCTGCTAATCTGGACAGGGCTGATTTTGTACGCAACATGCGAACATATCAGGTACGAATATTACATGGCTGTTCCAATTGCCATGCTATCAGGTATTGCGGTCGGATCTGCAATTGATCTGGCCCTCCCACACAAAAAGCAGGAACAAAAAGCAACAGAACAAGATCAAAAAAGACCTGCACATTCCAAGTCAGGATCCAGGAAAGTGCAAGGGACTGTTCATCATCAATCAAGATTCACCAGGGGAGTAGGAATTATTGTTCTGATCATCGTAGCAATTTTAAGCATTCTCTTTACGATGAATGCCATCGCTGATGACAAGTCACTTGGTATTTTTCAATTGAACACTGACTGGTGGGAAGCATGTTCATGGCTTGAAAACAATACTCCGGATACCGGACTTGATTTCTACAAAATATATAATGAAAACTCTTTCCATCAGCCTCCTGAATCATACGGTATAATGTCATGGTGGGATTATGGGCACATTATCCTGGAACTCGGAGACAGACTACCAAATGCAAATCCATTCCAGTTTGGAGTTGATGGAGAAAATGGTGCAGCACGGTTCTTTGTCACAACCAATGAATCCGTAGCTTCAGGAATTATGGACAAACTTCATACCAAGTACGTAATGACCGATTACGAAATGGATACTGACAAATTCTGGGCAATGGCAACATGGGATAACCCTGAAATTGGTGCATATCCATATCAGCGTTCGTTTATTCTTCCAGACCCGGATAATCCAAATACCGGTCAGAACATTCCATTCTTTGTGGAACCCTATTACAGGACTATGGTCTCCCGGCTCCACAATTTTGATGGATCAATGCAGGAACCAAACAAAGTCCATTACATACAGTACATGGATCCGAGTTCCTCGCATACAAGTAGTCCATTAATCGTAAATGGCTCAGAAGTTCCATATCAGGTTGCAGAGCAATTAGTAAAGAATGATCAGAACAGCCTGGGTTCAAAATTTAATTCCACTCTCGTGAACTATGTATATACCTCTCCACTTTCAACAGTTCCGGCATTAAATCACTTCCGGCTGGTTTATGAATCATCTACCCGGGCATCACCTGATGAACTGCCTGATGTAAGATACGTAAAGGTCTTCGAGTACGTTCCCGGGGCCCATCTGACAGGAGAGGGAATTCTTGAGATCCCGATAATAACCAACACAGGAAGAACATTTACCTATAGGCAGGAGAGTGTCAATGGATCGTTCACCCTTCCATACCCGACAAGTGCAAAGGTAGGAGATATTCAAACGCTTGGACCATATAAGAACGAACAGACAGGAAAAGAATACACAGTTACCGAGGAACAGGTTCAGAAAGAAGAAAATATCCTCTGACTTTTTTTCAGATAATTTGATAGATTAAATTTACAAATTATTTTTGTAAATTAATTAAAATCGTTTTTCTTTTATATTTCTAGTATGCTATTAATTTATCTATTTCATGGTAAAAAGACTTATACCGATATTCAAAAAACATTATTCTACATTAAACCGATATCCACCAGACGGTATTTCAATCTCAAATCTGGCTCCATGTTTAGGTGATCCTGTTTCGTGTATAGTCATACCGGTTATTGCAAGGATTTCCTGAGTTAAAAATAGTCCAAACCCGGTATTTTGCCCATATCCTCTTTTAAAGATGTTTACTTTCTCAGAGATATCAATGCCATTACCATTGTCTTGAAATATAAGAATACCATTATCAGGGGAATTATTAAACGAAATTTCCATTTTCGTAACAGAACCACCATGACGAACAGCATTTTCCATTAAATTATAACAGACTTTGGAAAACATTGGATCAGCATAGATTTCTAGATCACCAATCCTGATTTCTACTGAAATATCAGAGAAAATTTTATTCCTTTTTTCTTTAACAACAATATCTTTTACAGAAATCCACTCAGGGCTTTTTATGCCCATATCCTGATAATCACGGGTAAACAGGATCTGACGATGTATTGTATCTATAGACTTGCGTAATTTCTCAAGTTCTGAACTTACCGGGACTTCGGTAGGAATTTTTCTCCTGAATAACCCCTCAAGCAAAATCAGGTTTTGGATCTGATTAAGAATATCATGACGTGTTATTGAAGAGAGGAGGTTTAACTTATTATTAGCAGTCAGGAGAGAGTCATTTAATCGCATAATTTCAGTTATATCATTGAATACTACCAATAATGCCTCAGTATCGTGAATCAGAATAACATCTGCAGAAAACATTCCGGTAATTATTCTATTATCCTTGGTTTTTATGTTAATACGAAGATTTCTAACACTGCCTTTTTCACGAGTTATCTGTATTATTTCTTTACGTATATCCTGATCAATAAACATTCCCAGGTCTAATGAACTTTTTCCAATTACTTCCGGACGTGTATACCCAATGGTTTCAATAAATGCCTTATTAACATCAATAAATATTCCCTCATTCAAAGTAGATAATGACATAATCGATCCGCTGGACTGAAATGCTTTTGAGAATTTTTCCTCTGATAATTTCAAAGCGGAAATATCTTTAGATACAACAAATAGTGAAGGAAGACCATTCCAATATCCGGATAATATTCGGGTCTCCACGGGAATCTGATTTCTCTCCTTTGTGACTATTGTTCTTACACAACAATTGGTTTCATCATCAATATGAGGATTATATTTACATAATACTTCATCAATACTGGATTCAGGGTTTAATATCTCTACAGACTGATCGATTAACTCAACTTCAGAGTAGCCAAGTCTTTTTACAACCGTATCATTCACCTTTTTGATGATTCCTTCCGGATTTAAAACAAAAAGAAAGTCCTGGATCGTATTAAAAAACGTTGAAAAATTATTTTCACTTATTCGTAACTCTTCATCCACCCTGTATCGTCCAAAAGAGGCGCCAAGTAATCCGGCTGCTGCTTTTAGGGCTTCGATTTCTTCTGAACTCCAGTAGTGTTCTTTATTGTAATCATCAAACCCAATAACTCCAAAAAAGGTATCAAAAGAGAAGATCGGAATAAGTGCAATGGTTTTGATCTTTTTTTCAAGCAGGATACTTTGATCTTCCGGTTGGAAATCAGACACATTTCCAGATATTATTTTTCCGGTTTTTAATATTGCATTCCATCGATTATATTGTGACTCATTACATTGAAAAATATTGTTTGATCTATTCTGTTCTTCGAAACAATCTCCTACTGTCCATACATAGGTTTGAGTTGTAAGAGGTGAATTGACAAAATGATTTTTATTAATATAAATGTATGAACGGGATATTTGAACAGCTTCTCCAATTCGTGCCAATAAATCATAAATTACAGAATCATTTATTGCAATCATCAATTGGGTAGCGACATAGCCTACCGCTTCTAATATCGTACGAACCCGGTATAATGTATCTTCGGTCTTTTTCTGGTCTGAAATATCAGTATGTGTCCCTATCATTCTGACAGGATTTCCCATTGAATCCCATTCTGTGACTTTTCCCCTATCATGAACATAGACCCAGTTACCATCTTTATGTTTCATCCGGATAATAATGTCATAATAAGGTTCATCTTTTGAGAGATGATGATAGATTATTTTTTTTGCCAACTCAAGATCATCGGGATGTGTCAAATCCTCCCAGGTTTTGATTGTTGTTGGGGATAACTCATCTAATGTGTATCCTACCATCTCAGCCCATCGCTCATTGAAAGTTGTTTCTCCGGATTGCACATACCAATCCCACAGACCAATTCTTGAACCATCAAGGGCAAGACTCAGTTGTTCAGAGGTTTTCAAAAGATTATGCTCAATTGTATGTTCTTTTGTAAGATCGATAATCTGGACATAATAGTTAGAGATTCTCCCAGTAGACAGGATATGAGGAATAATTGTGATATCAACATAGATACTATTTTTACCATTTGAAGATGGGAGATGAATTCTTTGTAACTCATCCTGGGTAAAAAATTTCTTTCTATTTACTATTTTGCCAGATTTCAAACTTTGAATAAGGGTCGGATAGTATTGCGATAAAGAAAATCCCTTGATATCAGAGACTGAATGCAATCCAAATAATGTCAGAGCTGCTGAATTGATATCTTCTAAAAATCCATCTGCATCAAATATTAATATCGCAATAGAAGATTGTTCAAATAGTTCGCGATATTTTATCTCATTTTCTACTAATGCTTCATTTGCCCTTTTTTTCTCGATACCTAACTGTATCAGGTGGTTAAGTTTGGCAAATAGAATAACAGGATCTTCACCTTTTTGCAGGTAAAAATCGACACCACTATTGATAGCTTCAATAATTACATCCTCTCTACCTATTCCAGTAAAGAGAATAAAAGGAATGTTGGAGAATGATCTGATCTTTTTTAATAATTCAATTCCATCCATCAGTGGCATGGTATAATCAGATACTATCACATCATACCGGTTTTTAGAGATTTTTTCAAGGGCTTCAAAAGGAGATAAAGCATAATCAAAGTCATATTCAGTAGTTAAGGCTAAGTAATCCATAACAGCCTCAATAAACGATAGTTCATCGTCTATCAGGAGAACCAAAGCCTTTTCCATTATAACTCTGTAACTTGATTGGTTATTGTCGCTACTAACACATGAGTATTTCCCTAATTACATTGAGTACATTTTATTCGATTCTACAGAAGAACTATCAATTTTTCTAAATAAAATTCCGATTTTCCAGAATATTTTCCGGTTTTTATCAAGAATACAATTAAATATATATTGATAGAATTGATATCATTCATATTCGGATTATTGGCTGATTTTGGTCGTTGAAACAATGTGGAACAATAGATGGAAAAACAAAGGGATTCAAAAAAAGATTCACGGTTTGACATCTTCCATGGGATAAAAATTAGTCTGATCTCTCAGTCAATTGCTGCCAAATTAATAATTATCATCCTGACTGTATCGATTCTTCCATATCTGATTGTAAGTCTTAACTCACTCTACTCAGTCCAGACTGTTTCAACAATATCTTCCACAACAAATCTGGAGATAGCAAATACATCTGCTGAAGATACTACCCGGGCTCTTGAGACTGAACTAATACGAATCCTTTACATTCAGACAACTGCACTGGGAAATGAAATTAACCAAAAACTTCATCAGGTTACTACTGAAACAACGACAATGAGGGATTATGCTTCCTTCATTTATGAATACCCGGATAACTTTAACAATTATCCAAATGCTAGCATGTATAGCCGCAAAAATGGCTCAAATTATGGTAGTATATACCCGGATAACAATTCCTGGTTACTTGTCTCAAATCTGGCAGAGAATTCAGAGGGTATAATTCCTGATACCATCTTAAAAGAAGTCAGGTTCACAGAGTGGATGGACATAATATTTCGTTCCATTGCATCAAATGATCCAAATGCTATTCAACTCTATATAAATACTAAAAGCCAGATTACACGGGGAATGCCTTTTGTAAATGGCACTTACCAATGGGTCGATGCAACAAAGCAATTTCATTCTGACATAAATCTCCCAATGTATGACTTTTTTTATCTTGCTAATGAAACCAATAACCCCGCCAAAAAAACCGTCTGGACTACATTGTATTATGATCCTGCGGGTCTCGGATGGATGATATCCTCAATCTCTCCGGTTTATTTAAAAGAGGAACTGAAAGCAGTTGTCGGAACAGATATTACACTGCATCGAATTACAGATTCAATTCTAAATGTAACAATCGAAAAGAGTGGATTTGCCTTTTTAATGGCTAATAATGGGAATTTAATAGCATTCCCTGAACGAGCAGGACCTTTTTTGGGATTTAACGGGACACTTGCGGGAACATTTCAAGGAGATGAGCAACTCCAATACAATCTCCTGAATAGTTCTGATCTAAACCTCAGAGATATTGCAGTCAATATGTCGAAAGGAAATCAAAATGTCATCAGATATGTGAGCCCCCATGATAACCATGAATACTTTGTCTCTTACACGCCTATTAGTGAAACCGGATGGAGTGTAGCAGTAGTAGTCCCGGTCGATGAAGTAACAGCACCAGCTCTCACAATGAATAATCAAATTCAGGACCAGATAAAAATTTCATCTCAACATATCTCTGATAATGTTAACCAATTAAAAGTAAATACAACTCTCCTGATAATGCTGATTCTTGTTGCCATGATTCCAACTGCTTTTATTTTGTCTAATATGATTTCACAGCCTATTCGCACACTAATTGCAGGGTCAAGACAGATTGGATCAGGGGATCTGGATCATCGAATCAAGATATCAACACATGATGAACTTGAAGATTTGGCAATAAATTTCAATAATATGGCTGATGAATTGAGTAAACAGTTAAAAGAACTTGAAAAAGCCAACCAGGATCTCCGCCAGATGGACACAATAAAATCTCAGTTCATATCTATTGCATCTCATGAAATCAAAACTCCCCTCATAGCAATAAAGGGATATGTTGACCTGCTTCTTACAGATAAAAGGGATCAAACTAATTCAGATCAGAAGAGAATGCTTGAAATAATCTCCCGCAATACATCAAGACTTGGAAGAATTATCAACGAAATGCTGGATATTTCAGTTATTGAGCAGAACAAACTCGTCCTTTTACAGGACTGGTTCTCAATTCCAGATGTAATTCATGATGTTACCGAAGAATTATCCAGTTCTTTTGAAAAACGCGGCCACACCCTCTTACTTGAGATCGATGATAACATTCCACAAGTTTTTGGCGATAAGGACAGATTAGCCCAGGTTTTTATTAATTTACTTGGAAACTCAATAAAATATACACCGGATCATGGAGTCATCACAGTTCGTGCCAGATCAGAAGGCACGAATATAATATGTGAAGTTGAGGATAACGGAATCGGCATTTCAGAGGAGAATATTCCCCGTATTTTTACCAGGTTTTATCAGGTAAACTCTATCACGACACACAAAACTGGAAAAGAGGAGTTTTTAGCCGGAGGAACAGGTCTAGGACTTTCAATAGTAAAAGGAATTATCGATGCACACCAGGGATCAATCTCTGTGAGAAGCTCAGAAGGAAAAGGAACAACATTTCAAATAATACTCCCGGTAAAAGAAGTTGCTTTACAGGTAAGTACACCCCAAAAAAACCATTTTATCACAAGAGAGAAAAAACCAATTGATGATGTCCAAACAAATTCAAAGAACCGAAAATCAGAGAAACAGACGATATTGATTATTGATGATGAAGCAGATACAGTCCAGTTATTTGAGGATATTCTGTCTGGTACATACGATGTTCTTACAGCCAACACCGGGGCAACGGGAATAAAAATTGCACTATCCAACCTTCCAAGTCTGATTCTCCTTGATGCATGGATGCCTGGAATAACCGGATATGATGTCTGCAAAACCCTGAAAAAGAACTCAAAAACCCAGACAATTCCAATCATTATTGTCACGGCGGCAGTAGGATCTGATGATCAGATCAAGGCCCATACCTGTGGAGCTGATTATTATCTCAAGAAACCTTTTGAGAACACTGAACTTTTATCTCTATTAGATAAGTTTTTAGGATTTATAGGGGAGAACCATGATTAATCACAACACGATTCTGGCAGTGGATGATGAACCAGATATTCTCGGTTTAATTAAATACACCCTCATGGATGAGGGATACAATGTAGAGATCGCAGAATCAGGAGAAGACGCCCTGATATTGCTTGAAAAAAATATATCAATCGATCTCATTCTTCTCGATATTTCAATGCCAGGACTGAGTGGAATAGATGTACTTGAGATCATCAAAAATAATCCTAAAACATCAGATATTCCGGTGATCATGGTCACTGCATTGGATCAGATGATCTACAAAAAGCAGGCATATTCGCTTGGTGCCAATGATTTTCTTGCTAAACCCTATGAGATTGAAGAACTGCTCCTTCGAGTTTCCAACCACATACATCTGTTTGAACTCATGAAAAAGGAAAAGGAACAAAACATTCAACTGAACTCAAGTAATGCAGAATTAAAATCCCTTATTTCCGCAATGCCAATTATGGTCTCTGTAAAAGGACCTGACCAGCGGTATTTAATGGTTAATTCAACATTCTGTGAAAAGAGTGGAAAACTGGAAGATGAAATAATAGGACATACAGATCAGGAATTATTTCCTATTGAGATTTCTTCACAATATAATTCATCAGAAGACCTGATTGTTAGTCAGCAAAAAACCTCAATGAATACAATATACAAACTAAATAACGAAGACGGTAAAGAAACCTGGATTTTTAACTCATCTGCATCGATACGTGATGATGCTGGGAATATTCTAAAAATTGTCAATACCGGTATTGAGATCACTGATCAGATTATTTTTGAAAAAAAATTAAAAGCAAGTGAAATTATTTTAAACTCCATTATTCAGGGATTGCCAATCCCTATGCTTGTCATCGACAATGAGCACAATATAATTAACTGGAATCTTTCCCTGGAGCGGATGAGCGGGTTTAAATATGAGGAAGTGATAGGGACTCGTCTGCAGTGGAAACCGTTTTATAAACAGGAGAGACCAATTTTGGTTGATATCCTTGTCGATGGGAAATTAGAAAAGATTCCGCTCCTTTACCCTGGAAAATACACAATTTCAAATCTGATTCCTGATTCATACGAGGTTACTAATTTTTTCCCATCTCTCGGTGCAAATGGTAAATGGTTATCATTTACTGCATCCCTGATTCGGGATGGACAAAATAACATCATCGGAGGTATTGAAACTCTAATTGACGTTACTGATAGAGTCAAATTATCTGAAGAATTAATCTGGAGGGAAGCAATACTAAAATCTGTTAATTTAATTTCAGCCTTATTTTTGAAGCAGACTAACTGGATCGATTCTATAGACTCTGCTCTTAAATACATAGGTGAATCAATCGGCATAAATCAGATCACATTACACCAGATTACTGATAAGGGGTCTAATACATTCAACCTGAAATTAATAGGGATGTGGAAATCTCCGGACCTTGAAAATCCACTTGAAATCATTACTAAATTTGATGATCTGATTGAATGTAATACCTCCTGTATCTGGAAAAATGATGATACAGAACCAATTTTTAGTACTGATTTCAGAAGATATCTTGAGGAGAACGGAGTGCATTCATTAATAATACTACCTATTAATGTCCAATCCAAACGATGGGGTTTCCTTTCATTTGTAGACTATTCAATGAATCGCCAGTTCTCTGAAATCGAGATTAACTCGTTGATTATTGCTACAGACATAATCGGATCTGCAATTTACCGCAGTGAACTCGAAGAGGTATTTCGTCGTCCAATTGAGCATTCACTCACGGGCGTATTTGTCATACAAAATGACAAATTTAAATTTGTAAACCCTCGACTGTCTGAAATGCTTGGATATTCGGAGCAGGAATTACTCAACCTTTCTTCCTGTTATTCCATTTTTCATCCCGAAGACAGGAAAAAATTACATGATATCATAAGCACGATACTAAATAATGAAAATAGTGATGTAACACTCGAAATAAGGAGTATTTCAAGCACCAATATTATAATAATCTTCACCCTGTTTATTGGAAAAGTCCACTTTGAACAGGAACGGGCAGTAATCTGCACTGCTATAGATGTAACAGATCGGAGAAAAGCAGAAAAAGCACTCACCATTTCTGAAAATAGATTCAAAGAGATATTTAATAATGTAAATGATGCAATCTACCTGATAGAGACCAAAAACAATTCATTCGGGCAGATAATCGATGTTAATGAGAAAGCTACCCTCATGCTGAAGTACTCAAAAGAAGAGTTGATAGGCAAAAATTTTGTTGATATTGATGCTAATCCAGACAAAGAGGCTTATACTCAGATATTTACACGGTTAAAAGTCGTCGGGTATGATACTTTTGAGAAAGAGCATAGATGTAGAGACTTTACATTAATACCAATAGAAATTAGTGCACACCTCTTTTCCCTTAATGGAAAACCCGTTATTCTGGCTGTATCAAGAAATATTACAGAACGAAAAAATGCAGAGAACATTGTCAGAGAGATAGAAGAACAAAATAAACAACAAATTATTGCATCATTAAAAGAAAAAGAAATTCTCCTGAAAGAGATTCACCACCGGGTAAAAAATAATCTCCAGATAATCTCAAGTATACTAAAATTACAGGAATATAGTTCCACTGATCCGGAAATAAATGCGATACTTCGAGAAAGTAGAACCCGGATTATTTCTATGGCTATGCTGCATGAGAAATTATACAGGACAGACAATCTTGCAGAAATTCCATTAAGAGATTATCTTGATCAACTGGCTAACCAGGTGGTTAAAGAATTTGAATCTGATGAAAGGCATGCTACCGTGAGTGTTGCCTGCTTAGATGACTATGTTGTTGATATTGATGTCGGGATTCCGATTGGATTAATAATAAATGAATTGGTAACAAATTCAATGAAATATGCATTTAGTCCAACTATTCAGGGGCATATTGAGATCTCGGTTACTCCGTCACAAGATGGAAGTTATACACTGACATATCATGATAATGGAAAAGGACTTCCATCTAATTTCAATATTGAAGAACTGGAGAGTCTGGGGATGACACTTGTTCAAAACCTGGTGATGCAGAACCGTGCCAAACTTAAAGTAGATGGATCATCCGGGGCTACGTTCAAAATTATCTTTCCACAAGGAAAAATAAGAACACGAAACTAGAGAGAAAAAATGACTGGATCAAGAATAATTATTGTTGAAGATGAATTGATCATTTCATTAGAGATAAAAGAGACTTTACGGCGTCTTGGATATGAAGTCGTGGCACGTGTTATATCAGGAGAGGATGCCATTGAAAAAGCAGGTGAATTAAAACCTGATCTTATATTAATGGATATCAGACTGGAAGGTGAAATGGACGGGATTACCGCTGCAAAGCGGATTATAGATCTGTATGATATCCCCATTATTTTTCTCACCGGTCAATCTGATGAAGCCACATTAAAAAGGGCTATTGAGATATCACCTTCAGGATATCTTGTTAAACCATTTAATGATCGTGAACTTTTCAGCAACATCGAGATGAGCATTCACAAGCATAAGGTCAGAAAAAAACTTGAGCCTGATTTTACTAATAAAACAGAAGTAATGGACAATTTTTTAAGAGAAAGTCCAACACCGATTCTATATCTTGATACATCTTTGGAAATTACTGCTGGAAACAAGGCAGTCGAGCAGTTACTTGGAATCCCATTCAGTCAAATTCAAAATAAATCAATCACTTCGGTTATTACGTCTCTTTCTGATAAAAAAGGAGCACCTTCGGATGTAGATCCTGAAAAGTTTCTTCTCCTCCCTGATCAAATTGGGATTAATCAAAAAGATGGCAAGAAAGTGCCAATACAGATGCAACTTGGATTTATCCTAAATCGGGAGGGGTTTTTACAGTCAATCATAACCTCGCTAAATAATACTACCAGTATTCGACCCCAATTATCAAGTGGACTCGTTCAGGCATATGAACAATTTATTCAAAATCTTGACATCCCAGTTTACATTATTAACCGGGAAAAAGTCGTAGTCGCATATAATCAGGCCTTTTTCTCATTATGCCAGCAGATCGGAATAAGTCAGTACCAATTGCAGCGTCCGATTTTTGAAACTAAAAATATGATCCTGTTTGGTGAATCACAACAATATGATGAAGTTTTCAAATCAGGCATCATACAAAAAGAAGGCAGAAAGTATCGAAAAAATGGGAAAAACTACTTTATCAGAGTTAATCGGTTTCCAATTTTAGAAGGAAATACTGTAAGCCATATTTTAACAATTAATTTTGACATAACGTCTGAGATATATGCCAAGGAAGACGCCAAAAAGACAAGAACACTCTTTTTCGATATGATGAATACTATCGATGAACTCGTAAATCAGATTAAGACATTAAAACCGGCAATTACCGATCTCATTCACAATTATGAGAACACACCAGGTTTAAAAAATTCCATCGACAAGATGCAGATAGAAAACATAACTACATTATTACAAAACATCGATATGTCATGGATACAATATTCAGAAATTAAAGAAGATCTTCAGGTAAAGCATGCTTTCAAAAAATAATCAATATACTCAACTATTGATCCTTTCTAAACTGTAATCTTTTCATCTCATCATTTATTGTATCAGTTGTAGTTGAAATATCATCAAACACCATCATGATCTGATCAATAATTGCCAGGACCTTTTCACCAGCTGACGAGGATCTGAGAAACCATGGAAGTAGATTTAACCTGTTCTTCCATTCCTGATATATGAGAATAGATCACATGAAAAGCATCAGACTCTTTTTATATTGAATCCTGATTTTTTGTATTACTCATTTTATGATCAGAGACGAGGGCGGCAGGGCGGGAAGATTTGAGTTTGGGCGGCGACCTGCCACATCATTAAATCCACCTGATGACTAAACAGAGCCCCATATACACCGGGTTGCATTTCAGGGCGGCAGAGCGGAAAACACAGACACAGATAGACAACCGACAGGGGAGTGGCAGATGAACTGTGCACCTGGATTTTGCCGCCCTAATTTTTTAAATCTATTAATTATTTTTATTTTATAGTTTAAAGGGTGAAATACCGGCGAAAGTTGGGCGGAGCCTTCCCGCCCTAACCCCTAATTTCGCTCCGACTTCCCGCTCTCCCGCCCAAAGGATCAGGATCAGAGAATGTGACTGATATCAACACTGACAGTATTTCACAACAACCCAGGCAGGAGTGGACGGTTTATTTCACCGCCATTCTACATTCAGAGGTTTTCGTTCTGGGATTTTCCCGGGTTTGTATCTCGGATATCCGGCCATGAGAGCGTAGACAAGTTCTCTCTCTTCAGGAAGGTCAAGAAAACACCGGAGGGGATCATACTCAACTGCAGCCATGGCAACAAGTCCGGCCCAGCATGTTCCGACTCCAAAGGCCTGGGCAGCAATATCGACATGAGTTAATGCGATAATTCCATCGATAAAGGCCATCGGCTTTCCTTTTGGAAAGTGGTATCCACTAGGAATATGTGCCATAATGAGATGGGGAGCATTACGGCAAATACCATCGATACCACGATCCCACTGTGCCAGGAACTTCGGGAATAATGCTTTAAGAGGATGATCAGAACTTTGAATACTTCTCATCCAGTCAATACTCAGTTCAGAGATTTTTCTGATCGTTTCTAGGTCACGTATAATCAACCATTCAACGGGCTGACCATTTCCCCCGGTTGGAGCATACCTGGCAATCTCAAGGATATGCAACAAAATTTCCGGTGGAACCGATTCACTTCTAAACATGCGGATAGAGCGGCGGTTCATGAGATAGGAAGTTAATAATTCTGGGGTGAGTGATTTAATCTCCGGAGACGGGGGTAATCCGGCTTGGTGATCACGGGTGAGTGCCTTTGTAGGGCAGAACACCTCACAATGACCACAATCGATGCACCGGATCAATTTTTCAGGTGGGATCTCTGGTACAGATGAGGGTGTGGGAAGGGAGATGAGTTCACCCGGACAGAGAGAGGAACAGACACCACACCTTGTGCAGAGGGTTTCATCAATATGAATTCCAGTTACCATGCATCTCCCTTGATTTCAGAAACCCTGAATTGAGCACTTTTTTCAAATCCGGTTTTGTGGATCGTGTGCTGGATAAGATATCTGGCGATATCAGGGGTAAGAGATGCCATAGGGATATGTACATCATCCCAGGCTCCGGGAGTTGTTACAATATCATTTGTAAGTGTATCGAAAAAGTAAATGTATTCAGATGTAATATCCATACAGGTACTATTGACCTATAGTATATTAGAGGAATCAGAATCCCTATAGTAACACAATTTCCTGATAGTAAGTAATGTAAAATTTTCGTTTTAAAGTAATGTAATATGAGGAAACGAGCCTTTTTATCTGAAAAAAATCAGATAGAGATTTTTCTGAAGAGGTATGTTCCGATAACCGTCATGACACAGGCAAATCCACCGATGACAAGGAGACTCAATATTGGACTTACCTGACTTGTCCCGGTAAGACCGTATCTAATCCCTTCGACCCCATAGGTGAGCGGATCAAACATGGTAATAGGGCCGAGCCAGGATGGAAGTGAACTTATCGGAAACAGTGCCCCGGAAAGACCGAAGATCGGGAATATTACAAAGTTCATGATGAGTTGAAACCCGGTCATGTCCTCCATTCTTGATGCTATTGCAATCCCAAACGCGGTAAAGGATATTCCGATAAGCACCATGAAACCAAGGGCTATGAGAAATCCTAGAATACTCTGAACTTTCAGTCCCAGAAAGAGTGAGATTACCATGATCATAATACCCTGAAGGACCGCGGTTGTTGCACCACCAAAGGTTTGACCAAGCATGATCTCAAGTCTCGTTACCGGAGCAACCAGTGTCTCTTTCAAAAAACCGAACTGTTTATCCCAGATGATCTGAATCCCTGAAAACACCGAGGTGAAGAGTACACTCATTGCGACCATTCCAGGAATAAGGAACTGGATGTAATTCTCACCTAATCCAGGGATATTAACTACTGAATTCAGACCAAATCCCAGGAACAGCAGGAAGAACAGGGGCATACTGATGCTTCCAATTATCCGGCTCTTGGATCGAATATACCGGATCATGCTCCGGAGCCAGATCGTATAGATGATATCCATTTAATGCCTCACCATCCGGTGATGCACCCGCATCGTCTCTTTCTTGTCGGTTTCTTCATCCCTTATTTTCTTCCCGGTGTACGAGAGAAAAACATCTTCGAGAGTTGGTTTATGAATGGATACAGAAGTAACCGGGATCTGATACTGGTTTAAAGCAGTAATGACTTCACTGATATGCTGCTCTGCGTTCTGCAGGCTAATCCTGACTTCGTCGTTGTAAATCTCAAGGTTGGTTATCCAGGGTTCAGTAAGAATTTTCGAGGCCTTTTCGAACTCAGGTGTTGATATCGTTATAATATCTCCACCTATCCCATTTTTCAGATTCTCTGGGGTATCAAGTGCTATGATCGTCCCATGGTCGATGATGGCTATCCGGTCACAGAGCCGGTCAGCCTCTTCCATGTAATGAGTTGTAAGAATGATGGAAATATTCTTTTCTTTGCTTAACGTCGCGATATACTGCCAAAGATGGTTTCTTGTTTGGGGATCAAGACCTAGTGTTGGTTCATCGAGGAACAGGACAGAGGGATGATGAAGAAGACCACGGGCTATCTCAAGTCTTCGCCTCATACCCCCGGAAAAAGTCTTTACAATATCATTTTTTCGTTCATGTAACTCAACCAGCCGAAGCAGTTCGTCTATCCGTTGTTTACGGATTTCAGTTGGAATCCGGTAGAGTCGCCCATGGAAGTCCATGTTCTCTCCGGCGGTAAGTTCTTCATCAAGGCTTTGATCCTGAAACACAATACCTATCGCTTTTCTAACACCATCTTCATCTTTTTCGACATTTTTTCCCTGAATTGTCGCTAATCCTGATGTTGGTTTCTGCATGGTTGCAAGCATAGAGAGGGTTGTAGTTTTTCCGGCCCCATTCGGGCCAAGAAGACCGAATATTTCTCCCTGTTCTATCTCAAAGGATATGTGGTTTACCGCAACAAGATCGTTGAATTTTTTTGTAAGGTCTTTTACCAAAATCGCGGTTGTCATTATTTATTTCCCATGTATCGAGATGGTTGTTGCTTCTGAATCAATTTTTAAGCCTTAGTCAGACTGCCAGAAGTACTCTCTGATACATGATGTAAAAGAGAGCGAGCTGAGAGTAAGATCACCTCTACCCCTGGTATCAAGATTCTTTTCCCGTAGAATTAACTGCCTCATTGATCCTGTTAATTTTTTGACTGATATTTTTTAGCAGCCCTGAGTGAGGTGCCAGTTTATCATCTGAAAGATCTTCAAGATATGACAGATTATTGTCTATTTCACTCAGAATTCCTTCAATAGAATCGGGGTGGCTCATGCCTCCGGTTTTAAACATACTAATTTCCTCAAGTCCTGCATCGGTAAGTTCGTACTTGCGATCTTCTCTTTTGATAAGCAAATTTTCTTCAACTGCTTTACTGAGTAACGGGTAGATAGATCCAGGAGATGGTTTCCAGTGCCCATGACTCATCACATCAATAGCATCCATGATCTCAGCTCCGTTCTTTGGGTCTTCACTCAGAATGTGGAGCACCAGAATTTTGAGGCCTCCATATCCCCTCAAATGCCCAATCCCGTGAAACCTTCTCATGAATGATCTCATTAATTCACGATTATCTCTCATGTTGATCACACGACAATTCGATATCGAATACTCGATATCGACAATACGATATTTGGTGCTTTAATATAAAAAGTTATTCTTCTTTCAGTTTAACGAAGATTAACGTGATTTAAACGAATAAAATTTTGGAACAGATTTCCAGAGGAGAATGTTACGATTATATCATGGACAACATACCATGATCTCATATGAGTGTACCGGTTGACCGGTATTCACTGATTCTTGAATATCTTCAAAAACGCTACCCGGTAGCAGTCTCAACCTCACAAATAGCCAGAGACTTGATGATGAACCGGGGCTCTGTCGCCAAATACCTGGAAGTACTTCTCACCCAGGGTCACGTGGTAATGAAACCATTTGGGAAAGCCAAGCAATATTCCTCATCACAAAAAATTCCGTTTGATGACCTTTTTGACTATCTTTCAGAGGCAATTGTAATCCTTGACATGGATCTCAAGATCCTGATGGTCAACAAAAGTTTCATCACAACATTCGATATCCGGACCGGAAAGAATGTTATAGGAACCCCGCTAACCAGGCTTAATCTTGCCCTCCTGAATGATACTACGGTTCAGGGAAATATTTCCCGCATCCTTGAGTCAAAGACGTACATTAATGAGATGCTGCTTATCGATCAGATAAAGGACAGGTTCTTTCTCACAGAGTTTGTTCCTACGTTTCTTCCATCACTCTCATTCACCGCTAAGCCAGGGATCATGATAACATTCAGGGACATTACAACCTGGAAAAAGACAGAAGATGAATTAAAAACTAGTGAGAGGAAAATAAGAACGCTATTCGAAGAAGTCCCAAGCGGAATATTTCTCTTTCAGGCTGACGGGACAATTCTCAATGCCAACCGTGCCTCACTTGAGATCCTGGGATTGGTACGGTTTACCGAGATTGTGAATTTCAATCTCTTTGAGATCATGTCTCCTAAGCAAGCAATTGAAAAACTTATCAGTGAAGGAAAAAATGCAGAAATTACACTTACCTGCAATTTTGACCGCTTAAAAAAGTCTACACTGACGGCCACAAGGAAAACCGGAACCGCATATTTCCAGGTCGTTTTTGCTCCGGTAACTGACAGAAGATGGAATGCCAAGCAGGAATATTTTATTCTGTTTATAGACATTACCGCACAGAAACGTGCTGAAAAAGAGCTCAAAGAACGATTCTGGGGGATTACAAGCAATCTGCCAGGGATTGCATACCAGTTTTATGCCCGTGACTCAGGCGAATGGGGCGTATATTTTGCTGATAACCGTTCAGAAAATGTGTATGGAATCAAAACCGATCCCCTTGATACCTGGTTTGACAGGTTTGCATCATGCATTGATCCTGAAGACAAACAACGTTGGGACGATTCCATCAGGGACGTAATACAAAAGATTACCCCATGGGATTTTGAAGGGACTTTTATCAAACCATCAGGTGAACGGGTCTACATTCGTGGTATCTCTCAACCGATACGGCTAAAAAATGAGACAATATGGAACGGAATCTTTCTTGATATCACTGACAGAAGAAGATCAGAGGAAGAACTCAAGAAGAGCGAACAGCGGTTCAGAGGATTTGCAAGTAATCTGCCTGGAATTGTATACCAGTTTTATGCTCGTGATACCGGCGAATGGGGGATGAATTTTGTTGATGAACGATCACAGGATGTGTATGGGATCAGTCCGGAGCCATTGAGCACATGGCTCGACCGGTATGGAATGTGCATTGCACCATCAGATCAGGAACGATGGAAAATTTCAATCGATGATGTGATCAGAAGGACTGCCCCCTGGGAATTTGAGGGGAAATTTATCAAGTCCACCCATGAGGAGATGTATATCAGGGTTGTTTCCCAGCCGATCAGATTATCAGGAGAAACGTTATGGAACGGCCTTATCCTTGATATCACCGATTACAAACGGGCAGAAGAAGCACTCCATGCAAGTGCTGTCAAGGAGGTCAGGTACCATTCTTTTTTTGAGAACACCTGCAACGGAGTCTTGATCTATGAACCCATCGATAACGGGAACGACTACATCCTCAAAGATGTGAACAAGGCTACAGCAAATCTGCTCAGAAAGCCTAAAGAGGAACTTATAGGGAAGAAATTGTTCGAAGAGTTTCCCGATCTTCCGGATCCTGAAATCCGTGACCTTCTCAGAAGGGTATTGACTACAGAAAATCCCGAGTTCTCATCACCTCTTAAATATCGAAACCGTGATGATTTTCCCTGGATCTCTCACTATGTCTTCAAACTCCCTTCAGGAGAGATCGCGTCGTTTATGGTGGATGTATCTGATGAAGTGAAAAAAGAGATCGAGGATTCATCTGGTGTATATGACTTCAGGCTCTGATCGAATATGCGGATTTCCTCATTCTGAAAAGATGAAATGATCCTATTGACCATCAATGACAATCGTGAATGTGAGAGAGATCAAAAAAGAGATACCAGATCAAACAACTTAAATTTTTAAGACTCAAGCATAATTTTTAAAAAAATAGATAAAATTCAATCTTTTTTAGATTAATGGACGCGTATTTTATTCTTCAGCCTCAAGTTCATTGACGAGCAATAAAACGCAGAATTAAATAACGAACTGCTGATGAAGGTGTGTGAACGATACCGTTCACCGTTGAGAGAAACGCCGTACCACATGGGCGAGTCAACCCGATTCAGGTGGCTGCTAATTTCCCCATGAATTCAGGTTGAAGAATCGCTGATGCAGATATTGTTCACCACCGGGTATCAATATTGTGATCATCAGCCCATCGTCCATGCATGGTTTATTCGTAAGTATACGAGGTCATGCAAATGGAAACTAAAATTGGATATTTTGCATCCATAGAGCAATACAAACCGATGGATGCCCTTGAACAGGCAGTAAGGGCAGAAAAAGTAGGATTCGAATCGATTTGGGTTGATGATCATTTTCATCCCTGGTATCATACCGATGCTCAGTGCGGACAGGCATGGGCATGGATGGGAGCAGCTCTTCAGGCAACCAAGAAGGCATTTGTCTCGACCTGTATTACGTGCCCGATTCTCAGATACAACCCCGGAGTAGTGGCACAAACCTTTGCAACACTCAGACAGATGTATCCAAACAGGGTTGGAATTGCAGTTGGAGCCGGTGAAGCCCTGAACGAGGTTCCGGTCACAGCACAGTGGCCCAGTGTTCCTGAGCGCCAGGCAATGACCATTGAAGCAGTAGAGGTCATGAAGAAACTCTGGGAAAGTAAAACCCCGGTTTCGTTTACCGGCAAATACTACAACCTTGAAAAGGCATTCCTGTATACCAAACCCGACGATAAAGTGCCGCTCTACTTCAGTGGAATGGGACCAAAAGGTGCCAAACTCGCAGGCATGCATGCAGACCATCTGATGACGGTGTCAGCCGATACAGATACACTGAAAAATGTCACCATTCCAAAATTTGAAGAAGGTGCAAAGGAGGCTGGCAAGGATCCAAAGAAGATGGAGAAAGCCATGTTGATCTGGTACTCGGTAGATCCTGACTTTGACAAGGCTGTTGAAGGAAACCGGTTCTGGGCAGGATGCCTTGTGCCTTCAATGTTCAAGTATCGTGTCAGCGATCCACCAGAGGTTGAGATGCATGCAGATCTGGTTCATTCAGATGTCATCCAGAAGAACTTCCTGTGTGCAACCGATGCAGAGGGCCTTATCACAGAGATCGAACGGTTCAAGCAGGCAGGGATTACCCATTTCTGTCTTGGTAACTCCAGTCCGAACGTGAATTACGGAATTGATATCTTCAAGGATGTTATCCCGGCAGTAAAGGGATAATTAATTCACCTTTTTGAGGTACCTATGATTCATACCGATGTATCAAGGATGCTTGATCAGGGGGCGGTTATCTTTCCTGATCACAAAGAGGATCTCAACAAAAAATCCTGGTATACCCCCCCCGGGATGGGTGGGAGTCTCACTTAAGGATATCATAACAGGGAAAGAAACCGGCGGGGCATTCAGTTATCACCTTGTCAAGATCACCAGGCACTGTGAAGTGCCTTCGCATGATCATGAGACACAGTGGGAATGGAATGTAATTCTAAAGGGAACTGGTTCGTTTGTCATCCAGGAAAAGGAGACGCAGGTAACCACCGGAGAGACGTATGTTACTCCCCCTGGTATTTCTCACACCGTCAAGGCAGGAAATAGTGAGCTGGTTATAACCGCTGTCTTTGTCCCTGCCCTCGGGTGATAAGATCTTTTTGCGAGAGAGCGGAATGGACGTAACCTGGGCTGGAATATTTTAGATCTCACCGGGCCCCCTGCCATACAACGGGGGCATCTATTTTTTATTTGAAATAAAACTTGAACGCCTGTATTTTTAGAATGATCCGGATAATGTATCCTAAATTAAGAAGTACACATTGAGATGAGTTTTGTTTTTTTCAGCACGTGTATTCGGGCTATTTCACAATTTTGCGAAAGTGAAATAGAGGCATAAAAACCGTAGAACGCTGTAAATCCTATGTATTGAAGAAAGTTATAAATCCCCCGATCACTTTCGCCCTGCATCCTAAACCTTTACATACTGGAGCTCATGATCAGGGTATGCCATGCCTCCAGTCTTACACCCTGCCATATCAGGATCCTCGGGGTCCTTCTCGGTAATTGCAGCCCCAGTCGGGATCTTATTGGAGGCGCTCAGTACCCTGCTGAGATCAAACCAGAATCAAACCCTGTACCTGTGTGGTAATTATCCACAAATTCTCACGAAACTATTTGTCAATCATGAACACGTAAAAATCCGGCGGGCACTTACCGCATATCAGATCCTGACAATTCTGGAAGATGCCGATGAACCGCTCATCCTTTTTGAACATGACAGATCCTGGTACCAGGATACTCCTGAACTCATACCAATTATCGGGGAGATTTGCAGGCGCAAATCTGCGAATTTACAGATGGTTCTTCTCTTTTCAGACAGAGTGGATCGGTGGTTTTCAGAGATTGATCCCTATGCAAACCGGGTGGTGTATTACCTGGACACTCTGGCAAAACCGAGAAAAAACCATTCAACTCCGGTGAATATCCAGAACACACTGGAAGGGCTCTGGTGATCTGAATGAGCAGTTCAGGCACATTTATTCTTGATTCATGCAGGACCAAGAAGGGTATCAGTTTTTGGCAGATCACTGATGGCAGACTTGAGATAACACATCACACCTACTCTCCCTCGTTTCTGATACATTTCAGGGAGCCAGATCTTCATCGCACTGTCATAGAAGAACTCCATTCCACCTATGGGATCGCAGAATGCTCGTTCAGATCTATCTACGAAGAATACCAGGGCTATAAGGTTGATGCAGGAAGAGAAGTTGCAGAGGAGATTGAGAAACAGACCAATTACAAGGTTTCTTTATTTAATGTAGATATAAGACCGGAACAGCAGTTTGCTGCAGAACATGCCATTGTTCCCGGAGGTATCTGTGGGGTGGACCGGTTCAATCCAGTACACGAATTTCCTGGCACAACAATGGAGATCGCCTTCTCTGAGAATCCACATCGGTCAGAGCATACCGGAACTATTTCAGTGACAGATCTGGATCGACAGAGACCATACATCCTGGAAGGATCAGACAGACAGAACATTGATGATCTCTGTGATATTGTTCAAACCTGTGATCCTGATCTGATCCTCTTTCCCGATTATGATCGCTGGTCATCGTACATTTGTGATCTGGCAGATAAGTGGGGTATTGTAAATACGTTAAGTCGGACTGGACGATTTAGAAGACTTTCATCAAGATCATATTTTTCATACGGACGAATGGAACACCGGCTCGGGGCAATGGTTCCGGAAGGACGGGTTATTGTTGATACACGGCAGAGTTTTATGTACCGGGAAGGAGATGCCAGGGGAATCTTTCTTGCCTCCCGCCTCTCCGGGCTCTCGCCTAACCTGACCTGCAGGCTCACACCCGGGACTCTTGTCTCAAGTTACGAGGTATATGAGGCCCTGGCCCGAGGGATTGCTGTTCCGTTCAGAAAAAACGATGCCGAGGCACACCGGAGAATTGAAGATATGAGGCTTGATTACCGAGGAGGCTTGACACTGCAGCCACAACCCGGGATCTACGAAGATGTAACCCAGATTGACTTCACGTCGTTTTATCCTTCAATCATTGTAAAGTATAACCTCTCACCCGAGACTCTGAAATACCCGGAAAAAACCGGATTTTTAGCATCTGTGCTCAGACCGATACTCGATCTCAGGCAGATCACCAAACAGAGGAAGCGGGTCGATCCCACGTATGCCGGGATGGATGGAATTCTAAAATGGATGCTCGTGACATGTTTCGGGTATACCGGGTACAAAAATGCCAGGTTCGGAAGGATCGAAGTTCACGAGCAGATCACACTCAGAGCTACAGAACTGCTCCAGGAGTGTGTCTCAACAATTGGCGATCTCCGGGGCAGGGTTCTTCATGCAATTATTGATTGTCTCTTTATCCAGGAATGTGATCCGCTGAAAGCCCAGTTTGAGATAGAGAAACTCACCGACATTAAAACCGAGATTGAGCAGTATGACTGGATCGTGTTTCTTCCCCAGATTGACGGGACCGGTTCATATGGAAATTATTATGGGAGGCTTATGAACGGGAAGATAAAAGCCAGGGGAGTTGCTGCAAGGCGGAGGAACACACCGGCATATATCAGGCAGATGCAGGAAGCGATGCTGACCCTGATGGCTCATGAGCATGAAGTCAATGCAATTGCATCCCACTGGTCAGAGGTCAGGGATCTCTATCGTCAGTATTCAAACGGGCTCAGGGATGCTGATCCGAGGGATCTGGTAATAAAGAGGAGAATCGGAAAAGAACGATATCAAAATAAGTGTATTCCCCAGGCTGTCATTGATGTGTATCGACAGTATGGCGTCGAACTGGTTCCCGGGATGGATGCCTCGTTTATTGTCAGGGATGAAAAAGGGCTGCTCGTTGATCCCTCATTTGATCCAAAAGGAATTGATGCCAGGTATTATCAACGGCTTTTGGACCGGGCCTGGAAAGAGATTGAATTTGTCCACAAAGTCAGTGAGACGTATTGATATGGGTGAACAGAATAATCCGCTCAAAGATATTCCAGCCGATGCATTCTCTATCTTTCAGGCTTCTCATACCTACTTTCATGCATGCCTGGCTGATATTCCCAGCAGGTATCCGGTTGGCACAATCTCATACATCAATAACCATGATTATGTTCCGCTTCTCCAGTTCAGGGATGAAGATCAGGACAGGCTGAACCACATTAAGATCAACAAACTTGCTGATCTCCTCGATTATATTTCACGTGATACTTCATCGATCCTTTTTATCGAATATCACCTGGCCTGGTTCAGGCCTGATAACAAGGAGGAACTTGAGCAGTTCTGTGAGACCTGCAAAACCAGAGCCCGGGCAGGAGGACCGGTAGCTGTGATCACTGCGGTGATGGATAGAAATCTTCTCTCTCTTGATGGAAAAGCAGATTACTTTTTCCAGGTCAAACCATGGGAACTTAAGGGAAGGGCCCGGGCAATAAAGGACCAGACAGAACTCAATATGTTTTTGAAGTCCTGCACCGGTGTCGTTCAGAGAGGTAGATTGTTTGGACAGATGAAACTGGAAATATAAGAGAGGAGTTAAAGGGGCTAGAGAAAAATCACAGACAAGATCTCCATTTTCAAAATTACGCCAAGTAGCAGGTTCGTTGCTTCATCAATACACGCCGCAAAAAAAACGATTCATTTTTCATTACATACACTAATTTCACTTCATGAGAAGACCTTCCCTACAATATCTTCTCCTGGCAATCTGCGTTATTGCAGGAATATCTATTTGTTTTGGATATGCAGAGATGAGTCAGGAAAATAGCAGGCTCGCAGGATTTGACAATTTTATCACTCATACGATGGAAGAGTATGAAGTCCCGGGCGTTGTTGTTGGTATCGTAGAGAACGATTCTGTCGTGTATCTGAAAGGTTTTGGTGCTCGTGAACTCGGAAAACCCGATTTGGTTGATCCTGACACCAGGTTTCAGATCGCATCAGTGACCAAGTATATTACCGGGGCTGCCATCGGTACGCTTGTTGATGAAGGAAAACTGAACTGGGATACACCGGTAATCACGTACCTGCCAGATTTTACATTGAAGGATTCCTATGTCGGAAATCATTCAAATCTTCGCGATATGCTTGCTCACCGGACAGGTCTCCGGCGTGACGGGGAACTACTCGGCAGAATCGGATACTCTAATGATGAAATATTGCACCGTATGAGATACCTCGAATCTGATGCAGGGTTCAGGGAGCGGTACCTCTACTCTAATGCCGGATACTTCATTGCAGGGGAGGCAGCAGCAAAAGTCGATAACCGGAGTTGGGAAGATTTAACCGATGCACGGATTATCAAACCACTTGGAATGACCAGATCAGGATCTCATCCGGAGACTCTCTATCTTGACGATAACCATTATTCCGGCCACGGAGGGGCACCGGGAGATGTTCAGATCATTCCGCTTGAGAATGCATCACTCCCTGCTGCCGGCCAGGTTGTCTCAACCGGAAGGGACATGACACAGTTTCTGCGGTTGATGCTGAACAATGGAACAATTGACGGTAAACAGATTCTCACGCCAAAGACTGTTACCGATATCCATGCAGCAAGCCTTGTCGCCGGACGAAGCGGACCGCTGAGAGATCCAAACGGTGCTGTCGGTCTTGGATGTGACTCGTATTACTTCCTTGGAGATCGCATCATTGAGAAGAACGGAGCTCTTGATGGTGTTCGCTCCATTGTAATCCTCATTCCCGAAAAGAAGAGCGGGCTTGTAGTTATCGCCAACAAGCAGCTCACTGCATTCCCGGAGGCAGTACGAGATGAATTCCTTGAACGATATATCGGGAAAAGTGGAGTAGACCTCCAGGCACAGGAAAAAGCATCACAGGCAGGATGGAACTCTCTCATTAAAAACCCCGACCGGCCATTTAATCCAGAACCAGCGAAAATAAGCCCATCTGCCATTGCAGGAACATACACGAGCGATATGTATGGCAGCATGCTGATTGAAGAAGGACCGAATGCAGAAAATATGACCCTCGGACTCGGTCCTAACGGGTATGAAGGGAACCTGACACACTGGACCAACAACACATGGTATCTCTCGTTCCCGAACCCCGACGATCTGGTTGGATACCTCACCTTCACAGCGACTCCTACCGGTTCAGTTGAGGGAATAGTATCAGATGAGTTTGGTTCCTTCACCCGGGCCTGATCAGATCAACCGAATAAGAAATAAAAACGAAAATTGAGCCAGAAACAGGAAGTGACAGATGGATGAAAGGCTTTCAATATCCAGCGACCGATCTTTCGCCACGAGTAAGGCTGTCGGAAAACAGACACCATCTGTCAGTTCATGCATCTGATCTTTTTTCTCAACTATGATAACCTCCAGTCCAATCATTTTGAGATGGTTCCTGACAACCAGGGATCAAGGATAAAGTTCGGTAATACTTTTTCGTGCCAGGATGGTTTCAGGGCCGCTGGGTATCATCCGATGAACCGGTATGTTCCAGAGATTCTGAAGAGTACTTGCTGAAATTCCTGCCATGCAGGATATTACAATCGTTGATGGGCACCCTGAATTCTGGATAGCGAGAAAAGTGACTGTGGCCGGATTGTGACTAATGTCTAGAAGGAGTTGAGACAGGAGAGCCGGTAAATTCGCCCTCCATTTTATTCAGGTTACCTTTTTTTTACGGTATATGAGAAAATATCTCACTAATACCTATTGAGCAAAAATATACCTGGTTTTACTCTCGTCATACCGCCCATCCATGGTTCTGACAATAAGAGACACAGGGAATTGGCCTGATATAGTATATGTATGAACAGGATTCTGTTTTACTGAATTTGATCCATCTCCAAAGTTCCAGTACCATGAATCAGGAGAACCTGTAGATTTGTCTGTGAACTGAATGGTAATTGGTGTAGATCCAGAAGCCTTGTCCACCATGAAGTCAGCAGCAAGGGTTTGTGATTGCCGGGTAAAATCTGCCTGAATAGTATGATCTGATCTAACTTTCATGAACGTATGTGAAGAAGCTTTCCCGATACTAATGCCATCTACCTGAACGTTGTTTATAGTATATCCTGAATCAGGAGTGATGTTGAAGGATTGATCAGCACCATCAGGCACAGAAATATTTCCGGATGGAGTAATACTCCCGTGATCTGATGCAGTAGCGGTTATGATGTGGGCTAACGGCGGTGCTACTGCAATGTAGTTATCCTTCTTCATGATATCTGATCCATGTGGACCAGATAAACTCAACGTTACCGAATAGGTACCTGGATTTCTGTATGTATGAGTTGGGTTTTTATCCCGTGAAAGGGAGCTTTTATCGCCAAAATCCCACCGATACTCTGTGCGATTATTCACACCCACACTTTGATCAGTAAAGGATACATCAAGCGGAACAGGACCAGAGAGAGGAACTGCTGAAAATTGAGCCTTCATCGAAGGAGTTTTGTTTGTTACAGTAATCGTCGCTGGAGCAGTGGAATTGTATATTTTCCTGTTTTTATCTTCTATCTGCAGGGATGCTGAATAAGTGCCTGGCTCAGAGTATCTGTGCTCTGCCATTTTTTCTTTTGATTTGTATGGGGTTGAACCATCACCAAAATTCCAGATCCGGACGAACATCTCACCTGGAGTGGAAGGATCCAATTCAGATTTATCCATGAAATGAACCAATAAAGGAGCAGTTCCATTCAGGGGTGAAACACCAAATTTTACCACCGGGTCTCTGGATGGCAGGGCATGAATATATGCAGGTTCTGTCTTTGTTGAATTGATCCTGTTGCTGTCTGTAACAGTGAGTGAAACAGGATAGACGCCGGGTACTGCATAGGTGTGAACCGGATTCTTCTCTTTCGACAAAGAACTCCCGTCACCAAAGTCCCATACATAATTCGTGATAGAAACAGGACTTTTGCTTGTGTCTGTGAATGAAACATTCAATGGTACAGGCCCATCCCGGGGTGCTGCAGTAAATGACGGAGTAAATGAAGAAGAGCCATTTGCAATTGTTATCACTACAGAAGACGGGGAATTATATTTTGCACCGACTTGATCCTGCATCTGCAGGGATACAGTATAGTTACCGGGTGTTGAATACACATGCTGGATATTACGAAGGTTTGTTCCATTTGATGTTGAATTATCACCAAAATCCCAGATGTATGTGTACATCTCATAAGGTACTGAAGGATCAAGTTCTGATTGATCAATGAAGTAGATCACATCTGATGGGGTTCCACTCTGGGGAACTGCAGTAAACTGGACAGATGGATACCGGGATGGCTGGGCATGAATATATGCAGATTTTGTTGTAATTGCATTTGCACCGTCAGCATTCGCAATTGTCAGGCTCACATTATATTTTCCAGCACCCTGGTAGGTATGAACAGGATTCTGCTCTGTCGAATTTTCGCTCCCGTCACCAAAGTTCCAGGCATAACTGGCTATTGAAACCGGACTAACACTCTGATCGATAAAGGAAACACTCAGAGGGACCGGACCACTTGGAGGTACTGCTGCAAACAAGGCAGAAAACGCAGACTGGTTACTGATGGTTATCGTTACAGGAGTGGACGAATCATACAATTTTCCAGTTTGATCCTGTATCTGCAAGGATGCTGAATAACTGCCAGATGATGTATATGCATGGCAGGTATTGTGAGTGTTTGAAGAATCTGTTGTTCCATCGCCAAAATCCCAGATATAGGTGTACATCTCAGCAGGAACTGAAGGATCAAGTTCTGATTGATCAATGAACGATATTATCTGGGAGATACTGCCATTTTCCGGTGTGGCAGTAAATTTTACTACCGGATATTGCGAAGGCAGAACATGAATGAATGCTGGTTCTACCTTAGTGTTATTCTCACCGATATCATTTGTCACCGTCAGAGAGACATTGTACCTACCCCTGCTCACATAGGTGTGATTGGAATTCCGGTCACTTGAATTATTGCTTCCGTCACCAAAATTCCATGAATAATTCGTAATTGTAGCATTCGTTGAACTCTGATCAATAAATGATACAGTTAGAGGTTCGGACCCGGACATCGGAACTCCGGTAAAGGCAGCATTTATTTCAGCTGCAACTGTCCCAGACAGGAGAATGAAAACCAGGAGAGACCAAATCGTGTTCCGGTACAGAACCCGAAGAGCCCCTCCTTTTTTGGGAATTATTTCAAAAAATTTCATAATTTCCTCCTTTATCCCTCTGGTTTATATCACGCCCCAAAGTTCATCTGTGAAAACAGGGAATCGCTGGAGGAAGTTGCAAGATTTGGGGTCTTCAGATATGTTGTCTGGGATGGATGAAGAACCTCGAGAGCTTTTGCAGTTCCGACCTGAAGACCAAAGAGGATGCCATTTCCCCAGTATTTCTGTGAGAGGCGTTTTCCCTGGAATGTTGCATCCCACTTCCGGGTGTTGTTGTTGATGGTGATAGTGGCATTAAGATCTTTTCCACTTTTCTGATAGGTATAGATGTTTCCACTAACATTGGTTGCTTTTAAGAATGAAAGATCAATGCCATTGAGAGTAATGTGCAAAGGTTTGGTCGCATTAAGGGTGGCATTTGTTAATTCCCCACCTCTCAAAGTGAGGAAACAATTCTCCGGGCCATCATCCAGGTATCTGATAGCTCCCTGTAGGGTTGCATTTTTGAGCCCAAACACATCATTTGTCAGATTCTCATTTGCACCAGACCAGGATACATCCTCTTTTCCAGTCATCAGAACATCATCGGATATCGAAAGATTCTTGCCCCCGATACCAATATTTACGATATTTGATTTGAGACCGTACTTTACAAGTTCCTTTACTGGGCTTGCAGTAAACCACCATTTACCGGTCCCGAAATCTACTATCAGATGAGAAAACCCGTTCATTGAATCATTGGTAGTATATGTTATCTCATGATCAGACACGATCGTCCGGTTTCCAACCGTGGGACCGAACGGGAAGGTGAGATCTCCTACTTTAACCGTCAAAGGTTTTTGAAGGTGCAATGCGGTGTTTTTGGTAAACTCATCGGGTATTTTCCCCTGTACTTTTATCAAATTCCCGGGGGAACTATTTTGTACAGCAATAATAGCCGTATCAACTACTTTTGAGGATTTTTTAGCAAAGATAGCACGGATGGTTGACAGATCGGTGTTCACTGTTGCATTCACTACTAAAGATGAGGAATCATTCAGATCAAGTCCGTATGCATCCCAATGGAGGAACTGATATCCCTCTGTCGGAACTGCCTTAACCTGGCCGGACATTCCTTTGCGAATACCTCCTTCAGGGAGGGTGATGGTTCCGGCACCGGCAGGAATCACATTAGCGTGGATCTTCTGATCGGCAGATGACTGCTCATTATAGCAACCTGATGATTTGTCTGCAGAAAGGAGGTTATAGGTAAGAAGCCAGGGCTGATACCCGGAGAATGTGTCAGGAACCCATGGAACTTTTCCTTTTCCATTTGGTGTGAGGATCACCGGTTCAACCTGAATTGTATCATAACCACAGACATCATCTTCTGCTTCCTTCATCGACCATTTGAATGCAATTCCCTGATTAATAGCATTGGTAATAGTCTTCTCATCTTCATAATCGAATGTGCCACCGACTCCAAATCCCATTATTTTAACACTGGTTTCAACATCGCCATCGACCTTCTGGGTATTGCTGGTTTCAGTTGCCATCTCGAATTCGGTGGTTTGTTGCACCCCCATGCTCCATTCAAGGTTATTTCCTAGGGAAGTTGCGGTAAAATATGATGCATACGGACTCTGGGTCCAGTCACGATCCGCCCAGCCACCGGACCATGAGGCCCAGTTCCATTCATTAAAGTTATTAAATGCCGGAGAGGTCATCATACCGGCTAGCGGTCCGGAGGTTGGCGGGCTTGTGATGTTATACCCCAGAGCGTGTGCAGATACCGGATTTGTTGGACTCATCGTCGTGAGATAGAGAATCTCCGGATGACCTGGATTAAGAACACTGTTATAATCTGCGTAATTATATGCATGTGTTACCAGATTCGGTGCCAGATACAGGATAAACCCATTTGAATGCTCACCCATGCTACAATGACTGATAGTATCTATGGTTTTCTGTGAGAACTCTGCCTTATTACTATCAGAAGCTTCTACCGTCGCGGATGCAGATGCATCAAGTCCCACCCGTTTCTTGAGGAACTTGTTCTCATAACTGACAGTAGCCTTTGCCGATTCAGATCCCCCGGTTTCGGTAACCTGCGAGTCGGTCTTGCTCAATTCAACCTCTGAGGTCACCTCCATTCCGTCGCATTCATAGCCATTGTACGTAAATGGAGGAGCACCGTCGACAAATCCGACAGGAACAGCAAGATTGCCATAAGTATTGAAGTCACTTTGGGTATCAAAGGTATTTACCGTGGTATTCCTGACAAGCATATCTGAATTGTATAACACAAGATATGAAAAACAACCATTATTTCCTTCGTAAGAAGTTACTTTATTTTGATAACCAAGTAAGCAATTAACAACTTCACTATTTTCCGAGTTTTCGATTGGGAGATTTATGTCTGTTTTCGTCACAAATCCATATCCAAATGCTTGATTAATAGAGGTGGATGGAACTTTTATCGGATTTTCTACCCAGGAATCCGTTGGAAATGAGGAGACATCACAGGTATAAGTGGTCATGACCGGAACCGATACCAGGTTAACGTCACCGCAGACGATGGCATTAATATTGTTCACACCAGACGGATTTTCCGGATAGGAACCTGCAGTCAGGATGACTGCCGAGGGTTTTCCTTTGTAGGTGTTCACCCAGGTATTCTGATCAATTAGCGTTTTCTCTCCGTAGTAGTTATCTGGACCAATGAAAGAGGTTTGAACGGTATCGGCAAAATCGTATGTCCAGATGATTACCGGCTGATCAGTATACATGTGAGTTGTTACCATGACATCATAGATCTCGGTGTCAGGTACAGGTGAAAATCCCGGACGGCTTGAATCATTATTGGTGAGACTATACACCGGCTGTGCTGTAAGCACAGATGATGATCCTTCGAGATCTTCTATCGAAATGAAAAAGACATCCAGATACGGGGTAGATGCACTTGTAATTTTCCGGATTAAATACACCCCGTCATCGGTACTACAGACCTGAAATAACTTCGGATTGCTCCCTGCATTATCCCAGACATAATTGGCGATGGTCTTTTTTGCCCCCCAACTTCCTGACCAACCGGTCCCGTCAGGTTGCAGGGTGAACGAATCAACACTCGTCTGGCCGGTTGAGAAATCATACCCGAAGATGTAATTTACCCCGTTGACATACGTACTCCTGAATCCGGAAGGGCAGGGATTCCCAATCTGTCCATTAACTGTCAGCGGCTGGTTTATGACGTACTGAAACTGCGGATGACCTCCAGAATTTTCCGTCTGGACTTTGTACACATATGACTTACTTGGATAATTTTCATAATAAGTCCATGTTTGCGTTTGAATTGCCAGATAACCTGGTGCCGGTGAGAACATGGAGATTGAAGGATAATTTGCTGCTGGTTCTCCACCAAAGCCTAAAACCTCAGGCCCCATAAATTCCGCTATTACCGGCGACGCTCCAAGCAGGAGTGTGATCGTAAATATTCCTAATAATAAACCCAGTTTAAGTTGACCCGAGGATCTTTTCCCTGCCATAATGTAGTTCACCTACCCTCCAAGATACAGAGTTCCCCAACCTGTTCCTGAGAGATATCAACGAATTCCTGAAAAAGAGTAATTCACCTCCCATCCGATGAGTATGATATTATCTCTTATGGAGAGATTATATTCATTTGCGGGATATATAATTGCCTATATTTACCCAGATAAATACAATACGGTTCTTAAATTATTATTTTAACGTTTTTTCAAGAAATGTCATAGATTATTGGATTACAAGAGAACGCATCATATCTAGTGATTCTTCTGTCACCTTGGAGATGCCTCATACAGATCTCTAACTTAAATACACATGATAATGTAACCTTAACAAATTGAGAAAGATAATGAGATTAGAGAGATCTGATATTAAAATAAAAATACACGCAAGGATCAAGAGAATAATAAGTTAAATTTTTTCATCCCGGGTGTGCAGAACCAGAATCAGAGTAAGGACTGCAAATACCATTGCCACAAGATACACGGTCTGATACCCCATCAATGACATAGCATGAGTAATCCTTCCGACAAGGGGGGTTCCATCACGTGGAACCCCGTCTATGTACATCCGGACAGCAAAAATCGTCTGAAAAAGGGCTATTCCGGCATATCTGGCAGTCATCAAAATTCCAGAGGCATTTCCTTCTGCACCTTGCGGACAGGATGACATAATCAGTCTTCCATTAGGACTAGAAAATGCAGTGGTTGAAAACCGCATGATGATCAGATAAACGACAATTACCAGGATAATGGTGTTATCATCAAATGTACTGAAAAGGAAGGATGCACTGATAGTGATAATGATGCATCCGATAGAGACCATCCGGCTTCCTTTTCAGTAGTTCTCTAACTCAAAATTTCGGCATTGGAAACAATTCGGTACCATAATATAGATACGAGTTGCCCTTCTGTTGTGTACCAGTAAAAATCAAATTCTGCGACAAATTGTCTTTTAATTAGTGAACAGGTCTGTTTTAGAAGAATCATTACTGCGCTTGACAATATTCTAGAAATCCCAATTCGAGGAAAACTGAACCAGAGAAAAGTGATTGAAACTGTCGTTGGAATGGCTTCAAATCAAGGATCAATTCATTCAACATCGAAATGTCTTGTTGATGTTCCTTGTGAAACCTCACTGCGGCATCACCTTCAGAAACTTGACTTTGATTATCTTCAGAATAATAATGTAGAGATACTAACATCTGATGCTATATCTATTCTTAATCCCGGAAAAAAGTATAAATTCACAATAGATTTTTCACTGGAACCCTACTATGGCAATCAAACAGAAGAAAACTCTGAATATATTATCCGCAGCCAAACAAAGAAGTCGACAAACGACTTTTATGGATATTCTAGACTGAAAAACTGTTCAAAACTAAAAAATTCTCTAAATGTATACGTAGACATTTCTACGCCATTGTTTCAATGCTCTTAAAAATATTTAGCTTGTGATAGCAGGGACTATTTCTCACTAGTTCAGGCGGGTCCACGTGTAATTATTCTGCGTGAAATCAGGTTTGAATGGTTCCTTGATCTCCTCTGGAATTATACAAAAAGGTGAGAAAGTTTAGGACTCAAATTCACTCATACAGTGTTCTATTTTAGGGGTTTCGACGTAATTACGTTGAATAATTGAGGGAGATTAATAGGTTAGAGAACTACTGAATGTACTGATTCTGATTAGATTGTTATGTTATTCAGATATACTCAGCGACAGAAATTCAAATTTTAAATACTCCTAATTTAGCATCCCTTTAATCCTAAATTTCTATAAATTTGAATAAGAGAGTGCCATTCATAATTTACTCTGGCGTTAAGTATATTTTTCTTACCACCATATAGTCCAGAGTAAATCCAGTGGAATTAGTATGGAAGAAAACTCGGAATTCAGAAACGCATAATCGCGATTTTCCATCCTTGCAATCATTGTTTGAATGTACCACGGGGGCATTTGAGAGATGGAGCCAACCCAATGAGACATTAAAATCACTATGCACAATTAATTATGTCGTTTAGTATAATGATGAAAAAATGTGGGGTTTTTACTATCCTCTAGGGCTTATTATTGCTGTCGTTCTAGGATACCTCATTTGGCCATCACCGCATGCCAAAACCACTCCCTCAAACAAAATCAACACCTAAATTAGGTTACAATTTTTTGCACAGTGATTCACATCACGAACCAAATCTATTCGAATTGGGCAAACGGATTACTCCATTCCCCCCTTTTCATAACTATACAAAAAATTAGTTAAAAAACCGTAGCATTGAAACTCGTAGAATTGTCAGGTAGAAAGTATAGATAGCATTTACTTGTCAACAGTCTTCGTGATCAAGGATTGCAGATTACTATAATCCAGGGGGGTTTTTACGTACTGATCATCTTCAAAAATTTCAGTTTCTTGTAAGAAATTCGCATTTGTTTCAGGGATCATAAGAATAATTGGAATATCATATGTTTTTAGATTCTTTTTCAGGATGTTATAGATATTGCGTCCCATTATCCCGGGGATATCAACATTTAGAAGGATCAGGTCCGGTTGGCTGGCATATGCCATTTTCAATGCAGTAGCTCCCGTATTTGCAGTGAGAATTAAACATGATGGGGAAAGAAGATCGTGTAATACTTCTTTAATTTCGGGTTCCTCATCCACAAGTAAGATGACAATCTGACTTCGACCCTGCTCGTAAGAAGGTACATCTTTTGGTTTTGCATCCTGAATCGGAGAGCATTCACTTATTTTAGTACCTATTCTATCAGGCTGAGATGGTTGTTCCTGAAGAGGAAGTTTCAGTTGAAATACTGTTCCTTTCCCGGGAGTGCTTGTAGCAGAGATAGTTCCCTGATGTGCTTCAATAATTCCTTTTACAATAGAGAGACCAAGTCCGGTCCCTCCGGCAAGAAACTCATCCTTTCCACTCCGGTGTGTTGTTATATCCCTGACCTGGAAAAACCGTGTGAAGATTTGTGAGATATCCTTTGGATCTATTCCTATACCCGTGTCTTCAACTTCACATACCAGAGAATTCTGATCTAAATACGTACGGATGGTGATAGTTCCTTTGTCTGGTGTAAATTTGATAGCGTTATCCAGGAGATTAATAAATACCTGGGTTATGCGATCCCGATCACCAAAATACTGTGGAAGATTATCATTCAGCTCAAGATTAAGAGTTTGTCCCCGCTTTTCGAGTGAGAGCGTGAGTTCTTCAGCAACTTCTTTTATCGTTGAATTGATGTAAAACCAGTCCTGAAGCAAGACCAGTTTATTCTCTTCAATTCTGGATATGTCTAGTATTTCACTAACAATCCGACTGAGTCGATCAGCATTGCGGGATATTATCTCTATTATCCGGTGATGATCTTCCGGTGCATTCCACCGTGTGCCTTCAAGAAGGAGATTTAAATATCCTTTCATGGCGATAAGCGGTGTTCTCAGTTCATGTGATGCGATTGAGATAAACTGTGACTTTAGAACATCCATCTGTTTGAGATCACGGTTTGCCTCTTCAAGCTCAATGGTTCGTTCCCTGACTTTCTGATCCAGTTCCTGATTGAGGCGGGCCAATTCATCAGATAGTTCTTCCAGTTCGAGATTTTTTATTCCCAGTTGTTCGGCATACTGAGTTACCTCCCATTCGTACAATTTTTTATCTGTGATATCAAATTGAATGCCGACCAGCCGGACAGAATCCCCATTGCTATCAATCAGGGCATTTGCACATGCTTTGATAAACCTGATGCTATCATCAGGCCATACAATTCTGAACTCAGCATCAAACGATTTTTTACCCAGTATGGCACTATCCAGTTCCTCGCGAATCCGGGCTTTATCATCAGGATGAATCTTTGAGATCCAGGAATCCGGTGTTGAACCGAATTCTCCATGCGACAGATGATATAACCGAAACATGGACTCATCCCACGTGAGATGATCAGTAGCCAGATCCATATCCCATATCCCAAACAGGGATGCATTTGTCGCCATCATCATGCTCTGGTTGAGCAGTCGAATCTCGTCTTCAACCTGTTTCTCTTTTGTAATGTCGCGAATGGTAGCCTGTAGATAGGTGATATCACCCAGATTTATTCTGGAGAGGAGTATTGTTGAAGGGAAATTATGGCCATTTAGCCGTTTTATAGTCCACTGGAAGAGATGAGATCCATTCTGCAGGGTAATGTCTATCATCTCCCGGAGTTTTTCTGCTGATTCTTTTCCATCCGGTTGAAGCGGTGGCGAGATATCGGCTAACCCAAGAGAACTACATTCCTCCCAGTTTTTAACATGGAACAAGTCCAGGGCTGCCTGATTACATACAAAAAATGTCCAGGAAGGGGGTTTTAAGGTGATGAGTGCATCGCAGGATCTTTCAAAGAGAGCCCTGTACATCTGCTCATTCTCTCTCAAAGCCTCTTCTGCTCTCCCGTGTTCCTGTGCCTTTTCTCCCATATCCTTGTATCCGGAAATCGCTAAATTGAGAGGAATATTTTGATATTCTATACGATGGTCAAATTTTTCTCTGTTTCATACACGGATAATAATCACAGAATTCTGTAATCTGGTTTCCTGGTTTCAGTAATTAGAGATAGTTTTAATCATGTAGGTATACCATTTCCATGAGTTATTAATATTTGAATTCTCGGGTGTTGGTGACACACGTTTTGATAGAGTCTGGGATATCAGCCTTGAAAACTCTCTAAAAAACACGGAGCGGCCTTCAAACTGAGTTGCTCATAATTTGAAGATAATACAAAAGGTACCAATAGCCAGGGATAGATCAGTGTCATGAATGATACCATTCTCATAGTTCATAACAGGGTCACAGGCAGGAAAAATGGAATTACATTTATTCCGGATTTATGCTTTTTCTGATAAACGGAATCTGCCATACTCCATATCCCAGGATTGATGCGATGAACAGGCCAATCAGGGTATTGACCAGCCGGTCCATGATTATCCCCTGGATGTACGGCTCATGGAATTCAAGCAGAGATATGATGAGAATAGTCATGACTGATGTGTAAAACAGGTAATTCCGGGATTTTGCATACGGCCGCACAAGTGCAAGTATTGTTATGATAAGTATGAATAATCCGGAAGGTATAGACCAGAGCATCAGAGTACTGGCAATTACAACTCCGGTGCACGTGCCGAGTGCTCTCATTGATATCCGGGACATGGTTATCGGGAGATTTCTATGCACTACCAAAACCACAACCAATGCAATCCAGTATGATCTGGGTACATTAAGGATGATAGCGGTTATTTCTGCGAATAACACGCAGAGACTGATACGGATGGCATATGCCCATCCTTTTATCGTATGAAGGTTTTTCTTCCAGTACCGATATTGACGGGAGAGTGATGAACTGCCGGGTTTCACGGTCTTTTCTGTTGCTTCAGGAGCGTGGGGATCAGATTCAAACCTTGAGAAGAGAGAGGAGAGGCACCAGATCAATACAAAAATCCAGATCTCTCCGATGACAAAAAATCCGGTCATGCCAACAGCAGAGAGAAGATCACCTGTATAAAACGATGAACCAATGATCAGAAATATGAGAATCAGACTACTACACCGGGCAAAAGTTCTGTTCATCCCACCAACAAGTGCGATAAAAAAAGTTACAAAAACAAGAGAGAGTCCGGATAGTATCGAACTGTTTCCTAAAACAGATCCAAACCAGAATGCGATTGCATCAGCCACTATTGCAAAAAGTATTGTTGAATATTGTTCCCGGAGTAGGGAATCTTCGGACATGTTTGCTATCGCCAACGTTCCGATTGAGACTATACTTCCCACTCCGATCATACCAAGTAATCCGGATATGATCATGGGGATGCCGATACCAAGCCCGCTCCCAATGATCAGTGATGGATGAACGGGCTTTTCAGATGACCAGGAGAAAATAGAGCCTATGGCTGAAGATACATGGTCAGGCATTTTAGTTTTCTTCCGGGAATTTTGATAGAGAATATTTGGTGTTGACCATGAACTTCATTTCCATGTAGAAATTCCGGGAGTTGTATGGAAGACAGTTCAGTTTTTTTCGTCCACACTACCGGTGCTGAGATCCGGATGATGCTCAGTATCACCGGGAGAGAGTGATGAGAGAGCGGGAAAAATGGGGTTTGAGCGGGAGCAATCCGCTCTTAAAAATTGCCCTGATCGAAATATTGAACGACATGCATGCGTTATCTGTGATCCGAGCGGGAGAGCGGGGTACAGATATATGTACAGAGATATGGTAGAGTGTACATGAAGGACACTGTATATGAAAATCTCCCGCTCTCTATTATATATAATAAATATATTATTATTATTTCTTAGTATTACCCTTGTATTGAGCGTTTTTTGAGAGCGGGGCCATCCGCTCTCTCTTTTTGTAAAGTGTTAGAGATCGGAGATTTGGGAGATGTGACAAAGATATGGGGAAATCAAGAGAGCGGGAGTTCCCGCTGGTTTGTTTAAGAGAGATTACGTTGGCTCTGCCCACCTGATAGGAAGATTACCAGTGAGTATCCCTAATGATTTTTCTATTCCTAGTGAGCCTATATGGATCATGTGATTACTACCATGATCACTCGATTAGTATTCACATGTTTGTGTCATTCTTTGTCAGGTTCCAAACATGATTGAGAACCAGGAGAAAAAACCGGACTCTGGACTCAAATGGATTGTGTTTATCGGATAAAAATTATTGAAAGACCGAATTTCTGATTTGAAAGAGAGAAATCTATTTTTCAAGTTCTCCTTTCATAACCTGGAATTCTTCGGTAGTGATTTCACCTTTTGCATATCGCTCTTTCAGGATATCTAATGCAGAATTAGGTTCAGAAATAACCTTATGTTCTCCGATCTCACGGAGTATGAGATACAGAAACAGGGCAAATACACCAATCATCGGGATGACAATGAGGATCCACCAGAGAAGACCATGCATTCCGCGTTTGTTTGCATCCTGGAAGACGATATATCCAATGATAATGAAAATAAGAAACCAGAAGAACATCATTCCCATACCAAAAAATGGGAAACCATAGCCGCCTCCCCAGGGACCCATCATTCCGAACATGAATGAGAATGTACCTCCGGGTTCATAATTATTTGCAAGGCCTAATCATTTCTCTTATGTTGTTTTAATAATCCCAATGCCTGTTATCTGGATTATCATTTATACCAAAGCTAAAATGATGATCATACGAGCGAAACTTGAGAAAGAACCGAGAATTGTCAGGAATGTGTTTAGATTCAATGTTGAAAATGTAGATCAAAGATGTTATCTTTTTGTTGGGCAATGGGGTTGAAGTTAAGGATATGTAAAAATTCGAACTATGACATCAAAGAACGGATGAATCTTTACCGTGAAAAAGATGTAGAGGTTCTTGCATATGGAACATATCTAAAAATCCGGATTTGAAAATCAATTTGCCTCTATTATCCATTCGATAATTGATATTTTTCACTTTTGTTGAAAATTCAGATACGTTTGTGATTTTTGATTAATAAAAAAAGCATTCCGATGAGTGCTTAAAAGGAAGTATTTAATTAGGGGTGGTTTTTCTTGTCCTTGCTGGTCTTGTTGGTACTGATTATGACTGGATTTCCCTTTTAACAGATGAAACCATGATGGTCACGAGTTCGGGCTGATGTAAGTTTTTTAAGTCGAAAATATTGGATCTGGCATCTTTGGTTCATCCGGGAATTCAGATACAGAATATTAGTATATATCGTAGCCAGAGTTTTCATTTAGAAATTCCGTGACTAACTGGTTTTGATGTATAATGAGTGGTAAGGTTTTGGAGTACCGGGTTAAAGGGGGGAAAAGGGATCTAACCCAATAGAGAAATGGGGATCATTTTTCTCATACACCAATTGATTGTTGTCCAGAATGGAACAGGTAGGAGATCGAGCCGACTGATAATTCATGGAAAGGAATGATATCATCAACAATAGTTCATTATTGTGAACCTAATTTCGAAATCATATATCTGTTCTTACCTTTCTCTCAATTTTTGAGCTAAAAAGAGCGTGATAAGGTTCTTTATTGCCTGGTTCAGGTCGAGAAAAAATTCACGTATGTAGTCCAATATGTCCATGACCTTGTTCTCATTTTACGCATAGAGATTCAGTGCCACAGAATTCTAGGACTTTTCTTACCCATCACCGGTACCAGTGAGCGGTCTTTGCGGAATTATTCATCCACTGACCCGCATTTCCTCCGGCATCTATAGTCCGGACCGATAACTGGTACGTTGTATCAGGCTTGAGTCGAGCAGCAGTATATGAGGCGATCTCCGGTGGAAGACTGATCATATTCACGCCATCCAGAGCGACCTGTACCTGATCGATATTGTTGGTATCAGGGACTGTCCAGTTCCAGGTGATAAGATACGGAAGAATTTTCGTAGTATGGAGGTTTGAAACCTGCTTTAAATCAGGAAAATAGACACGTAACCGTTCAAACGCGTTGGAATAACTCTCATAATCCCCACCTTGTGCAGTATAGAAGTATCCATTCTCATCCATCGCCCCGATAACCGTCTTTCTGGGATACCAGATTGGAGCCTTGTCAGGAGTTACCCGCCACTGGTTCAGGGAGAGATTATAGGTACCGACATGATCCATGACAATATCGGTAGAGATATTGCGATAACCCCCTGCTATCCAGAGTGACCCATCCGGCTCTGATGCACTTGCTGCATAATACCAACCGTTTGTACCGGGAATATCCGCAATCCAGGACCAGTTCACTCCGTCAAATCGCTCTGCAGATGAATATGATGACGCTTTTGTCCCTGTATTGCCAAATCCCCCGGCGACCAGTATCGTGTTATTTCCGGAGGATACCGCAAATCCAGCTCTCGGAACGTGCATTGAGGGAGCTTGATGCCAGGTGGCTGTGGAAGTGTTGAGGTAGTACATACGATCAGTGACGTTCCAACGGACTGTTCCACCAAGAACATATAACCGATCTCCGAGAACTGCGGTGTTATAACCGTATGCGGCTTGTGGGGTATTATTCGTTCCGAGTGAAGACCATTGGCCTGTATTGATGTCATAAACATAGGTCGTAGGATCAATTGGATCGATGCCGGTTGTCCTCCCCCCGGGAATGTAGATCTTTCCATTGATCACACCGCCAGAGATTTCTCCAAGTTTCAGGGGCATCGGCGTCAGGTTAGACCAGGTCATATTTCTGATATCATATCGATAAACAAGATCAGAGTAATCCGAGGAATAAACATCATACCCTCCGATAAGGAAGAGAGATCCATTGTTTGATACCATGGCCGAATCCATGAGTGCCCGGGGGATTTCCGGAAGTATCTGTGCATTGGTCACTGAGGTATACCCTGTGATCACCTGACCAAATCCGGAGGCATTCTGGTACATCCGGTACTTGAGCTGGAAACTCCCATCTCCCGGTGCAGTACCATTGAATGCAAACACCACCGATTCTCCGGGATTGACTGTTTGCAGCCCAGGAAGCTGATATGTGTTAGTATTAAACCGGATTGCATCGCTGTTTTCCGCCTTGAGGCAGACTGAGTTGGCAGATGTCCAGGGCACTGTTCCGGCATTCTGGACGGTGACGGTGATTGGGCAGGTAGACCCCGGATGAACCTTCGAAGGCAAATTTATGTTTTCTATTGCATCATATGCAGGGATTGTACGGGAGAGTGCGGCAGAAGCATTGAGCCTTCCGCCAGAGATGCAAAACCCAGAGAGGGAGGGGATGCTATCGACCGATTGGATCAGTGTTGATTTTATTTGTGCCGTATTGTATTCCGGATGAGCTGCTTTGATCAAAGCAGCAGTCCCAGCTACAAGCGGAGCAGCAAAGGAGGTTCCGCTAAGAATAATATATGGAATTTCGCCGGCCCCTGAACTATTATCAGACAGACTCTGGAGAACACGGGATGATCTCCCTGACTGAACTCCTGAAATAGGACTCTTCTCACTGGAAGGAGTATAATTCATAGGTACAATAAGGAGGATATCCTTTCCCGGCGCATCAAGGTAAACTGAGGATCTCCCGAAATTCGAGAAAGACGCCTTTTCATCACGGTTATCAGACGCCATCACGGAGACGACATTACGGCATTGAAAATGTGCATACGTCTGCATGTCGTCAGTATTCATGTTATCATTTGCCGCTGACCATACCATAAGTCCGGGGTACCGGTTTACCGCATCGATGAGAGCATCAGATTTATAAACAAGATTCCAGGAGTTCGAGATGATATCTGCACCATGGTTCATGGCATATTCAATGCTACTGATGGCATCTGATTCAAATCCCCATCCTGATGAGCCTATCCATTTCAAGGCCATAATCCGTGCTTTCCATCCGACTCCGGTCATTGCAAGGCTATTGTTCCCGGTCGCTGCAATCAGGCCGGCACAGGCAGTTCCATGATACTCATCATCCATGGGATCAGAATCGTTGTCGACAAAATCATATCCATGCTCCCCGGTAACCGGGTCAGTCCAGATATTGTCAATCAGGTCAGGATGCAGGTAATCAACCCCTCCATCCAGTACCGCGACAACCACATCACGTGATCCGGTGGTAATATTCCATGCTCCTTCTGCTTTGATATCGGCCCCCGGAGTGCCCCCCTCCTGTCCCGTGTTATTCAGGCTCCACTGGTACTGGTAGTAAGGATCATTCGGAACTGATGAACTGCGATCATTCTTAAAAAGAGAGGGATGTACCGTGGCCGGGGGATCTTCGAGAACCGCGATCAAATCAGGTTCTGCATACCGTACCGATGGTTGGGTCTTGTACCAGGATATCGCCTCTGACACGGTCATTGTATCAGGAATTCTGACCAGTTGGAGCCCGGGTAGAAATGCCGATGAATAACTCTTTATTATGGTAGCACCGATTGAGGCGTGTATGGCGGTTATCTGATCAGAAGTAACTATTGCCTGCATGCCATTCGGGTTCTCTGGTGTGTTAAACCGCACTAAGATTTGGTGTGGTGCATATCCGGGATCTGGTCCGAAAGAAGAATGATGGGATATCTGCTGCTTTGGTGTATCGGGCATCTCTGAACCGGTCACCGGCAGGGCCACGGCTGCTGCGATGATAGTCAGCAGGAGGAACAAACCGGTGAAATGGGATGTCAACAGGTAATTCATGGTCAGATCCTGTAGTTCAGATCACAATTTACATTTAGGAGAGATAATATTTCGTTATTCTTCGTGGTTCTCTAACTCATTAATGGCCCTCGATTGTTTACGGTAATTACGTTGAAATCCTTAAATTGGAGCATATTAGGAGGGAATTTGAGTTTTAAACTCCCTTGCCTTTTTTATAAATCAACAGGAGATCAAGGAATCATTCAAACCTGAATTCACATAGAATATTTACACGTGGGCCAGCCTGAACTGATGAGAAAGCATCCCTGAAGATCGGTTCGCGACGTGGTGATCTGGTTGAAATCTCGTGAAGAGGAGGGAGAGGCACACCATCATTACAACAATCGAGATCTCCCCGATGACAAAAAACCCGGTGATACCAGCAGCAGAGAGATGATCACCTGAATGAAACGATGACCTAATGATAAGAAATATAAGAATCAGGCTGCTACACCGGGCAAAGGTTCTGTTCATTTCCCCGACAAGAGTAAAGAAAAAGGTCAGAAGTACCAGAGAGATACTTAAAATCACCGTATTGTTTCCGAGCAGGGATCCGACCAGGAATGCGATTGCATCAGCAACACAGGCAAAAAACAGTGTTGAATATTGTTCCCGGAGGAGGGATTCTTGATTACTTTATCAGTTAAATCGTTCATGGACAAGTTCCTACTCAAACAGATGAAGGGTCAATAAATATAAATTAAATAATGCCATTACACCTATAATCTGGATATTATAATGATAATCTACTTAAGTTATTCATCAAAGGATCAAGAAATTGCCCAAAAAATAACCACTAAGTTAGAGGCTGCTGGTCATCAGATATGGAAAGACAAGTATTTTAAGAAAGGTGATAATTTTATTCAGCAAATTATTGATGTCCTTAATGATATTAATATTTTTATTGTAATTATTAGCGAAAGTTCATTAAAATCTGAATGGGTAATGCAAGAACTATCTAGCATAGCTCTTGTGGACCTTTCAAGCAAAATCAGCAGAATATTACCTATACTCGTTGAAAACTGTTCTCTTCCACAATATCTTTGGAATTATAAATCATTTGACTTAACTACGAATTTTGATCTTGGAATGCAGGAAATAATCAAAGAATTAGCGGATAAACCTTCAACTGAAATATTAACAAAATCCACAAAAAAACGTTCATATGATTCCGAAATCACTTCGCTCTCTGAATCTTTACGTGCAGGGCGATTGACCCTTATCTGCGGTGCAGGTGTATCTATAGGTGCTGGAATACCTTCATGGTATGATTTATTGATGATTTTGATGGAGTCAATGATGAAAAAGATTTCCAATGCTCAATCAATCTCCCTTGAAAATGTAAATCCTAATGAGTTTCAACAGAGATACAGCCCATCTGCATTAATCATCGGAAAATATCTTAAATCAAATTTGGGTAATACTTTCCTACTCGAATTACGTGAAGCCTTGTACTCGAATAATCCAACATCATGTGAATTTATTGAGAGTATTGTTGAACTTGCTCGTCCTCAACGGGATGGCAAATCCCTTGAATCCATAATTACCTTTAATTATGATGGATTAATTGAGGAACAACTTAAAATAAACAATATACAATATAAATCAATTTCTTCTGAAGGCATACGAATTAACCACAATGAATTACCTATATATCATGTTCATGGATTCCTTCCACGAAAAGAAGAAATACAGATAGAGGAAGAAGTTGTTTTTAGTGAAGATACATACCATAGCCAATTTATTGATCCATTTAGTTGGTCAAATTTGATACAGTTGATTAAGTTAAGTCAAAACACTTGTTTATTTCTAGGGATGAGTTTTAACGACCCAAATCTTCGACGATTATTAGATGTTGCACGACGTAAAAATCCTTCAAGAGCATTAAATCATTTTGTTATTAAAAAAATACCCAATTCATCAGATAAGAATGATACAGTTGATCAACTTGAATGTTTTTTAGAAGAACAGGATGCAAATGAATTAGGATTGAATGTAATCTGGGTGGATAGTTATTCAGATATCCCCATAATTCTAAATCGAATTCGAAATAAAAATTAGTTGCATAACATTTTTAAATAATAATTTAGGCTCAATCATTTTTTGATTACCCTAAAATGTATAATTTCGCTAACCAGGTCATTTTCCCATCATCCGCAGATCGTTACAGAGAAATTGAATTTTATGAAAAGCTTAAATATAAATCTT
>NZ_QGMY01000019.1 GCF_003173355.1 Methanospirillum lacunae
GAGCGTTGCATGAGCCTTCACGAGATCGAGCACCATATCAGGATTTCTCCGGTTCAGTGCCGAAGAAAACCTGATCCTCTTTGCAAATGGAACAACAACCCAGGCAGGTGATATCTGTCTCCATATCTCCTGGCAAACGCGGGCCTCATCCCTGATATCTATCCTCTCCGGCCTGAGTCCTTCAGCCTCAGAAAGAGTTCTCTCAAGAACCGCTGCATCCTGCTCTTCGGAATCATCAATCCAGCAGGTCAGCATCCTGTTCCAGACTTGATCGTCTCCGGTCCCATCAACCTTGGCAATCCACCAGACACACCTTTCAGGGATAATGCAGGTCTCACCTACCCGGTCCTTGCTCACAGTTCGGTATGTAAAAGGACGACGAAACGAGGTTGTCACACCTTTAAGAATCTCCTGCATCTGGTCAGATAACGCAACATCATCAAGAGCAATCACACTTCCCGGCTGCATGCCTTTGATGTAAAAGAGGGCCTTCTCACTCATCCGGCCTTCAAGCCTGAACTCCGGGGGTACCTGGTTCATCATCGTCTCAAAGGCATGGGACTTCCCTTTGCCGGATTCACCGGTCACCGAGACATGCAGACCCCGGGCATTGACAACCTTCCGGGAAGCAAGTGACATCACCAGGCATTCGGCAACCACCGGATCTCCGATATGATCCAGGGCAAAGGTCTCAAGCATGTACGCAAGGGGATCGCCACTTCGAAGGATTGCTGATGCGGTTTTTGAGATCTCATCAGATACTTCGTGGAAATCATCCTGTGGCATAGAACCAGCTGAAGAATCTGACTTATTGTTGTTCTTCTTTTCTCCATTCAGGCAGCGGGATGACGCATGACCTTCAAACATTGACCTAAGTTCAGGCCACCGCTGTGTTCCTCCTTTGCACGACGAATGATGACATCCGGCAAAGATGGCACCGTTTGAGAACTGGATTGCATATGCCCCGTCTGTATGTTCTGATGAGAACGGGCATTGATCAAAAACAAAGAGCGTTCCTCCGGCGTAGGGCTTCTGGCGGTACCCGAGAGAATACTGGTCAAGCCATGATGCAAGGTCAAGAGGATTTTTTTTACTCCGTGACTTGACTGACTGGATGACATCAGCCTCTTTTGGAAACATCCCGGCAAAAGAGGTCAACAATCCAAAAGGCAGGATCTCCTGCTCATCAGGAACAGAGATTACCGCTGCTTTCCGGTGTGGCCGTGCAGCAATATTATCCCCTTTCCTGCTTGTTGTTCCATACAGTTTCCAGATCCTGGCAGCGTTGTATACCGAGGTGTCAACGGTTGAAAATTCATCTGAAAAGAGGATATCCAGAGTCTCAAGGATACCTCTGATCAGATCCCGTGACTGTTCATCGTTTGGAAGATCAACCAGGTATAACAGGTGTGCACCATTGCCTGAGTCTGCCATGACCGGCTCAGGCCATCCGAGATCAGTAAGATATGCTGAAATTCGTGCTGCTTTCTCTATCGCTGAGTCATGCTCTGAATCTGACGAGGATACTCCGGAGGGTCGAACCGGGTCGATATCTATCGGAAGCCATCTCCGGGAGAGAATATCACTGTCTCCTGCAGACTTCTCGTCTCTGCCGAGCCGGGTTTCGATCCTGTTGGCCCGGCGTGCCAGGAGGTCAGGGTTCACCGGGTTAAGGGTAACATATGCCCCTGCATACTCACCCCGGTTGTCAAACGAGACTGCATCAGCACTGAGCCGGTCAAAGTTGTTGTAATACCCGGATGCTGTTCCCCGCTTTCCAATCAGTCTTACCTCGACTGTCTGACCGGGCTCAAAGAGAACAGAACAGGCTGAACGTGTCGGGTGATTCATAAAAACCCTCCTCTGATAAGCAAGGCTCCACCAGGGAGAATCTGATATCTCTGCCACTCTTTTGAGGCAAAGACCCAAATCTGCATAGTCCCGGGCAGGGTCCTCTCTTTGACTAGAGATGCAAGCAGGCTGACATCGCGTGCAAACCGGGATATTCCACCGCTGCGGGTTCTTCTGACTGCAATAAAGAGGGTCTTTTCTTTGTTCCAGGCTACAAGATCAAACAGACGTGATGAGCCTGCAACCCTGATAACCACGTAACCATTTTTATCAAGTTCTGCTGCTGCATCAAAGAGAATAGTCCGGGCAGTGAGACTAGTTCCTGCCATCGTGGCCACCCCCTGATCTGAATGAGAGATGTATAGAGCCCACTGAAGGAGCGTGGATACCGGACCCGGAGATCCATCTGCCGGGAATGGAACTGCAATCCAGGAGTAAGACCCAGAATGACAGAAAGGTACAAAGGCTCTTAAGATTATACAGATAGTTTATCCCCGCCGATCTTCCCGGTCCGCCAAGATAGAGAAGGGTTGTGCGGGGTTCTCTTTTCATTTGATTCATAGTATCACATCAAATCGTTTTGTGCCATTCATCCTCCCCAGCTTGGTGCCTTGTGGCTGGTATTTCCCATCAGAAAACAGGTTTGTCCATCCAGATGGTACCGCCTGCTTCAATGCTGAAATTCTATAATGGAATTGGTGATTCGCCAGACCTGTCCAGGTTTTCTGGAGTGGTCAGGATGAATATGCCACATGGTGATTCAGTACCATGGTATCTAAAGATTAGGTAAATGGGGCGAAAGTGATCAGGGGGATCTGGATTATCTCTGTATCGTGCCCAAATCACGAAACAGTGAGTAAATGTGCGAGCATTTACTTTCGCACAATCCCCCTGATCTCATCATTTTTAGGTTTTTTTAGAGTCTGACCAGATCATGGATGGTCATGTTCCCTGATACAAACCCTTCTGATCCTGTTGTATCATTTCCTTGAATTTCAGATCCGAGGATCATCAGCCCGGTCCCGTTCACCAGGGTCTCGCCAGAGAGCCCTGACCCTGATACCCTGCTCATGGTATATACTCCATGCTCAAGGATACCGGATGTAAAGAGATCAGCACGACTATCTCCGGTGACTGAATCCCTGGTCAGAAAGACACAGACCGGTGTAAGAGGAGAAACAGAATTCCCGGTTGTATAATCAGAGAAGAGGGCCTGGCCGGCCCCCGTTACTGAAATCCCGACTCCGGATTCTTCTCCGGTTATAATCCGTGAAAGTTCTGAGACCCCGACTGTTATGACCCGGGAGGCAAACGATCCGTTTGCATCTTCACCAGATCCAGAGAGCAGGATGGTTCCGTCTGTGCTGATCGTTGTTCCCAGGTACTCTGCTCCGGTGAGAGAGGCCAGGATCACAAAAAGTGATCCAAGAACCAGTGCACAACGCCGCATGATTCCCCCCGGGTTTATGCCAGGAGAGCAACGGTATCTGCCCAGGTTTCTATCCCGGAAACGATGCTGTCTGCTTCGTATCCGGATACCACAACACTGTCACGTCTGAACGTGACCGTGAAGGTCTCGCCGTTTGTGTTGTGACATTTGAGAGCACAACTGAAGGAGTCTTCAGAGCTGTCATGGGATGGTGTTCCCCCCATTGCAGTGTTTATTGCCGATGCAGCCACGATGGTGGTTACATTGGTGCTGAAAGCCGCAGAAGTCGGAGCCCTGACCGATATCTGCCCGACAGTCTTTGCCTCTGCATTCTCATACACGATCTTTCCAGAGTAGTGTTCAGATCCTCTGACAACCCCTGCGACAGTCTCATTGTTTGAGGTGTAGGATGTGCATCCCCAGGGGTTGTTCTCGATGACATCCTGGACAAGTGCCAGGAAGTTTGCTACGGTGTCGATAGGTGAACTGAGTTTTCGCTCAGCTGACTTGGTGACACTCTTGGTTGTAAAGTCTGCCATTGTTCGATTCCCTAGCCGCATTTCACGGCTATGTATAATGTTGACTCGGGTAGAAAAGTAATTTTAAAGGGGGGTGAAACGATAGGAGAATTATTGTCGGATAAAGAATTCGGATGAATTGAAGAATTTTTTTTGTGCACCTAATCTCTTATACTGGCAGCCTGGAACCATACCGGAGCCTGTTGTTCAGGGTTCTTCGCTGGTGATTTCGGTTTTATTGTTGTATTGATAGGGAACAATACTGATATTAAATAATGGGGTAAACATCGAAAGTAACGAATAATCCCAAAAAAGTCCAACTATTGAGTCCAGAATCAATAGGATTGTATGTAAGTTCTGATTATCACATATCGATGGAATGTTCATCAGATAGGATATCAATAATTACCGATTTTAATGCTGGTATCTCTGATACAACAACATTCCATACAGCTTCCAGATCTACACCCATATATCTATGAATTAATATGTCTCTAAATCCTGCAATATTGCGCCATGGAATCTCAGGATGCTCTGCCTTTACCTGGTTGGACACTTGTTTAACTGCTTCGCCTATGGTCTCGAAATTTCGTATAACCGCATCCTGTATCATTTGAGATGCCATAAATTCATCCCGGCCACCCTGAGTATACGATTCAATTTTTCCGATGAAGTCAAGCATTTGGAGAAGATACACCCTGTTATCTTTCACAAGGGGATAGCCTCCTGAATAATCTGGTCTCTGATATAGGTATTCAGACCATTTTCCGTCACTACATCAACATTACGTTCGAGTAGATCCTGGAGATCCTGAATGAGGGCAATATGATCAATCAGGCTTCTGCCAGGTTCAAATTCTACAAGAAGATCGAGATCACTTTCAGGTGTATCCTCACCTCTGATGACAGATCCAAAAATTCGTATTTTTCGTGCCCCATGTATTGCTGCGACCTTTTGGATTGCTTCCTTTCTCCGGATTACATCATCATACATGCTCATATAAATCTCGTACCTGAAATGTTCTAGTTATTCTCTGGCACTGTTATTTGAAGAGGATATTATGATGATACTTCCCTGTGGAGGGTTCAAACCGGATTAAACGATATCACAAGAAGTATCATAAATTGGATCTTCTTACCATTACTTTGAGTGCCCAATATGAGAGTCTTTCCTATGTGAGAAAGATATACTCATGAGTGGGGAAGAGATCCCATTCACGCCCTCATCCCGGATACGTACCCGAACCGTTTCTGCAGGTTTCTAATCTCACCGGATGCCTCTGTTCTATCCCTCCATGAGTTCGTTGCAGCGGTCCTATTCCAGGTATCATCTGACAGGTTGGTATCCCGGGCTTCCATGATACTTCTAGCAAACTCGGTTCTGACCGTCCCCTGTGCAGGTACATTCTTGTCAGCCGTAACCGCTATCCGGTAGTTCAGGGCTGCCGGGGTGCTGAATCCCCCTGCTGATCTGATCTCTCCCTTGGTAGAGATCTTTGCCTGGTTGATGTTGATGAGATCACTTTTTGCCTGGACTATATTGCAGAATGCAGGCAGTTGTATCTCGTTCTGATCTGAAAAGACACATCGTATGGATGGCGACCCACTGGACCAATTGCCCATATTGTTCATCATCAGGCTCTCTGCTCCGAGGAGGTGGGAACCGTCATGGCTTTTGTAGGTTAGGATCTTCTCGCTGTCAATGTTGTATGCCGATCTACCCAGGGAGTTTGAGTCAAACTCGAAGTTTTTCACTTCTATAACATTTCCACCGTTTCCCATGAGTGAGTCGCTGTACCGGACAAGTGAGATCAGATCCGAGCTGTTGAGGATGTTGTTCTCGATTGGAGTTCCGCTTGCTACAGTCCAGTCCATCTTCGTTGACTGGTCTGTGATCCCGGTTGCACTGAGTGTTGTTCCGATAGAGAATATCTGCGATTCAGGCATGCCTGAAGGGAGCCGGTCTGCAGATACTCCTCCGATAAGCAGGAGCACGAGGAAAAGACAGATCCACTTCATGGCGATCTCACCGTGACCGTTCCATCAGCTCCGATGGTTACCGTGAACTGCACTGGATCTCCAGCAGGTATGCGGATATCCTGCCCGGTGGTCGGATCTCTGGTGATCTGCATCGGTTTGAAGATGTAGACGTAGGTTCCGGCCAGTGATGGAACATTGAGAAGATAGGTGAGTTGGTAGGTTCCGTCCTTGAATACGAGCGGCTGTTCTCCTATCGACTGAGCCAGGGCGTTTGCCGGGACCAGTACGATCCGGGCCTGGGATGAGAGCTGGATCGTTCCTTTGTTCTCAAGAAGAAGGAACAGGGTTCCTGGGCTCCCTGATGCTGTACTGCCTGAAAATGTTGCTGATGTGATGACAAGGTAGATACCGGGGTGGTCAGGGGTTGAATCGCTCTGATCCATGAAATATGAGTCTGACTCATCGTTTGTGGTGGTCGGGGTCGCCGTGGGTATTACCGTAGGTGAAAGCGTCGGGGCCGTAGTCGGTAGTGTCCCGATCAGGGGATTCTCGTCATATACCCCTGATGTCACTTCGTATGGAGTCAGCGAGTACCCGGTCTCGTTCGGGGTTTGCTGGTCTGACCAGCCGTCACCGGTTGGGTTGCTCCAGTAGTTACCGGCATGGTATGAGCCGCCGACGATGTTTGATCCAAGCCTAGGTTCGGAGTTGTTCCAGTGGTACTGGCCCGCTGAAGAGGCCGTTGCACAGACGTTCAGGTCATTGCCGAAGTAGTTGTTGAAGATGTACCCGTCTCCGCCGTTGTCAGAGATGTTGAGCCCTGCTTCGGTGTTCTGGTTTATCCGGTTCCCGGTCAGGTTCAGGCCAGTCGCTGAGTTTGAGATCCCGATGCCGTACCTGTTCCCGGAGACACGGTTGCCGGTGATGGTGGCGTCGTTTCCGGTAGTGTTGATGCCAAACCCGCCGGTGAGTGTCAGGGTTTTTATGGCTAGATTGTAATCTGTTGCGGTTGCAGATCCGGTTATCGTATTATTGGAGGCGGTGTTGTTGGAGACAGTATCATAGAGGCCAGATGAGAAGATACCGGTACCACCTGTAGAACTGGACGAGGAGGAGTGGAAGGCGAAGGAATAGGTGGAGGCGGAGTCAGAATACGAAGATGAAAAAGCACAATTATTGTTATTATGGTTATTCTCAATCGTAACGTTGTTCCCTTGTGAATAGATGCCATAACCACCAATAGACGTGGACTTTGATGTGATATTACTTGAAACTCCACTGGAATATGAAGATGTACTTACATAATTATTATTTACCTGATTGCCTGAAATGGTTACATTACTGCCAAGGGAGTAAATTCCATAACCTCCAGACGCCATGGCAGTGGATGTGATATTTTCATAAGATGTGGATCGTAAGGAGGAGGATGCATACGCTGAGTTATTATTCGCCGTGTTATTCGCGATAAACGAATTTTTTCCAATCGAAAAGAGTCCGTATCCTCCAGTTACATTCACATGGGAGGCGACAACCGATGAACTGCCGGACGTGCTATTGATCCCGGTCACCGCGTTGAAGCTCGCGTTGTTCCCCTGGATCGTCGAATAATCACCGGTCGAATAGATCCCGTATCCACCGGTGACCTCCCCATCCCCGGTGGCATTATTGAAACACGCGATGTTATCACTGATATTCGCGTAACCACCGGACGACCTGATCCCGTACACGTTCCTACTTGCGGTGTTCTCGGTGATCGAGGATCTCTGACCGCTTGAGGCGATGCCGCTGTCTGAATTGAACGAAGCGTTGTTACCGGTGATGGTGGCGTCGTTTCCAGTGGAGTTGATGCCAAAGCCGCCGATGAGGGAGGTAGTGGTGGCATTTTTTATGGCGTTCGCAAATGCACTGGCTGAAACAGTTGCGGTGTTGGCATTGGCGATGTTGTTCGTGATGGTGGCATCGGTGCCTGTGGCATTTATGCCGTAACCACCGGTGGCAGAGGCAGAATTTGAATTGGTAGAGACAGATAAATGGCCAAAGGCAGAGGCATTAAGGATAGCAGTCACATAGTTAGAACTCGCATTGTTGTTCGTCATAGTAACATTGGTCCCCGTCGCTTCTATTCCGAAGCCACCTGTCGCAGATGCGGAATTGAGATCAGAATTGCCAATGTAAGAACCAGAGATAGATCCAGAGGAATTGAGAATAGCAGTCGCTGAGTTTAAATTCGCATTGTTGTTTGTTATGGTCGCATTGCTACCAGTTACTTCTATTCCGTAACCACCTGTCACAGATGCAGAATTGGAATTAGATCTGGTAATGTCATCGATGATGGTGGTAGAGACAGAGGAATTGAGAATAGCAGTCGCTGAGTTTAAATTCGCATTGTTGTTGGTTATGGTCGCATTACTACTGGTCACTTCTATTCCGTAACCACCTGTCGCAGTTGCTGAATTGAAATCAGAATAGCCATTAGAACTGTCATGGGTATAGGCATTGAGAGAAGCAGTAGCTGAGTTTAAGTTCGCATTGTTGTTTGTTATCGTCGCATTGCTACCGGTTACTTCTATTCCGTAGCCACCTGTCGCAGTTGCAGAATTGGAATAAACAGAACTACTGCCAGAGGCAGAGACATTAAGGATAGCCATTGCCGAATTGTTATATGCAATATTATCCCTGATTATCACATCACTCCCGGTTGAGTAGATCCCGTACCCACCCGTGGCGTTGACCTTAATATTCACAATATTTGTGGCAGTCACCTCACGTGACGCATTCACCGAGTTGAAACTCGCGTTGTTCCCTGCAATCGTCGCGTAATCGCCAGATGACCAGATCCCATACCCGCCGGTAACCTCCCCATCCCCGGTTGCATTATTGAAACACGCTATGTTATCGGTGATATTCGCGAAAGCACCCGATGCCCAGATCCCGTACACATTACTGCTCGCATTATTCCCAAATATCGTCGCAGACGTGTTATTGGAGTAGATCCCGTAATCGTTCCAGTACACTGTGTTGTTCTCTATCTCAGCATCCTCTGCATACGCTGAGATCCCGTGCTCAAACCCGGTGATACCGGCAAAGTTCTCAACCGTCGCACCTTTTGCCGTTGAGTCTATCAGCACACCCGATGTCCCCGTGTTGTCTGTTCCGGTGAACGAGATGGTATGACTGTTCCCGTCCAGGGTGACATCTGATGCCTGGATCTCGATGGCAAAACTATTCGTTGTGGATATGTCTTCTTCAAGATAATACTCGGCATTTTCGCCAAATATCGTGTACGAAACATTCCCAGACCCGAAATCATTGTATGAATATCCGGTTTCAGGCTTCCCTCCCGTCGTGTTGAGCGCAACCCTGACTCCGGAACTGGTGCTCGTCACCGTCACAGTCCCGAGTGTTACAACACCTGAACCTGAACCTTCGCTTGCCGGAGAGGTTGAAGATAAACTTCTGCTCATTGAGAAGAGACGTGTAGGAGTGGTAGGGGTATCAGATGAGTCGTCAGAACTCTCAGACAGGTTGGTGCTGTTTGTCAGCGAAAGACCGTCAGATCCAGAAGAACCTCCGGTGGATTCTGTCGTGTTTGATGCTTCAGAGAGCGAAGCAAAGGCAGCGGTAAGAGTCGTCTCCTCTTCAGCAGAACCAGCTGAGCCCGAATCCTCTGAACCGGTCGTGTTAGGTGCCGATGTCGTTGCGTTTGATGAAGATGAACCTGAAGAAGAGGCTGATAGTGTGGAGTTGGGGGCAGAGTCGGATGAAGACGTGTCTGGTGGAGAGGATGTATCTGATGTCTGAGAGCCGGAGGGTGATGATGTGTTCGTCGTTGACGTTGGATTGGTAGTTATTGTGGTTGAGGGACTGCTCGATGAAGACATATCGGTAGTTGATGAACCGGTAGTAGTTGTGGTTGAGGGATTGCTCGATGAAGACGTATCGATTGTGGCTCCTGAAGTTGAAGAAATGTCTGTAGATGCTGAACTACCGGAGGTATCAGTTGAATTCTCGTCTGCAAAAATGACAGGTGTAGTCACTGCAAGGAGGATGACAAGTATGAGGAATAATCCAAAGACCTTCATCGCACAACACCCATCCCCTGAAGTTTCTTCAGGTACTGGGCAGCTTTAGTCTTACCCTGTGGATCGTTGCTTATCGCGGTCTTAAAGGCAGACTTTGCCTCTGCGTACCGGTTCTGTGCAATCCTGATCACCCCGAGATTGGTATAGGCCATGGCAGCACCGGACGGATCGGCCTCAATCGCATTCAGAAATGCCATCTCTGCCGCTGTAATATCATTCTTCATGAACTTGGCACCCCCAATGCCGGTGTACATATCCACAGCAACCTGGCCTTTTGCATCCCCTTCAGCAGCCTCAAATGCGGCAATCGCCTCGTCATATCTGCCGATTCCTGCAAGAAGCGTCCCTTTCTTGACGTTCGCCTCTGCAGTCAGTTCCTTATTGCCTGAAGCAGACACCCTGCCATAACTCGTCAGTGCTTCCTCCGGCCTGCCAAGTTTCTCCTGGGAAACCCCGAGGTTGATCCAGCCACGACCATACCCGGGATCGAGATCAACTGCCTTCTGATAACTCCCGGCTGCCAGATCAGGCTTGCCAAGTGCCATGTAACAGGTACCGATATTATTCAGCACCGGAGCCTGTGCAGGCCCTGTCGTCTCACCGAGTTCTTTCTCAAACGCAGCAAGTGCTCCGGCATAGTCCCCGGATGAGAACAGATCTGTACCGGCACCTTCTGCACGGGGAATCACAACCAACGCGGTTCCCACAACTACCAACAGGAAGACAAGCCATAGTATCCAGCGAGACCACCTCCTTTCCATACACCCGGTTCTCCGGGTGCAAAGGCATAAAGGTTGAGGGAAAAATATCAGAACGCAGATGAAAAATTCTGCATATTTTACATATTATTTTTAAATTATAAATTCTTAAAATTGATTAAATAGTGAAATGACTACATTGTGCAGGACATAAAAAAGGATGAGTAATTTAAAGATACATATGTAATAAAATATTGTGATACTTGACATCTTTCACAGAATTTCTGAATATCCTGCACAATGTAAAATTCAAAAACTGAGAAAATAAGATTCTTTGAATAACCGAAACACAAAATTATTAGATATCATGAGCACAATAGAGGAAACAGAATAAATGTGCAGGACATTACTGTGCACCTGCGCAGACGGTAAAAAATTCTAACCAAAACGTGCCGGATTTCAAAACCCGGCTAAAAATGCAGGACCCTGATTTATCACATACCTGCACCGGCATACAATAGCCTCGTAAATCAGGGGATTTGCTGATACGCGGCAGAAACTAAATCGGCTGACAAGAGTATGATCATCACACAACAGAACCGGGAGACTGTCCTCCAGACATTTCGTGAGTATCCTGCAGGACTCTCCATATCAGACCTCTCACGAAAATGTGGGGTCAATCGCAACAAGTGCTCTCAAATATGCAGCGATTATCACAAAAAGGACATACTCGGGCTGATTCAGAAGAGTTCATACAAGATATACTTCCTCAAACACCAGTCGGTCCTCAACCAGATCATAGAATCCATACATGGACCGGTACTGGTCGTCAACGAATCGTTTGCCGTCATTGGAACCAACAAAGAGTATAATACTACATTCAAGACCAACCCTGATGAGATCCTTGGCAGATCAGCAGAAGAGATGCTAAACCCCATCCTCCCTGATCTCATCCCGCTGATTAAAGAACAGGCACGACCTGGAATGGGCGGGAAAACAGCCACCTTCCCAGACGAGACCGGAGCACCCCGGTGCAGAACCCTCACCATTGCACTCAACGAAAGCCAGTTCTGTATCATCATCCTGAAGGCAGATACACCCATAGAGAACCAGGTCAATGACCTGACAAGGGCAGCAGAAAACAAACTCAAATCAGCGTCCCTGGCACTCATGGCAGAAAAGACCTGGCCTGATGCACTTGGAGAGATCGCAAAAATACTCCACGAAACCATACCTGATACCCTTATTGTTACCCTGCTCATAGATGAACCGGCCAGTTCATGCACCATCCATACCGTCTCCACTCCTGAAAACACAGAGCAGCAGGAGATCCCTGACAAAACCCCCATCCAGCTCAGCGGGATAGAACTTCTCCAGTACAAGACCACTAAACCGGTCACCTACTACACCGGAACCCAGGAATCCCTGCAAAACACCCCTCTCCCGGAAGCAATCAAGACATTATGCATGGAGAAGGGAATCTCCTCGATATCACTAATCGGAATCAATTCTGACAGTAGCCTGACCAGCGTCCTCGGTATCGGGACCGGGGATAGCAGTATATCGACAGATTATGTACGGCTCCTCTCTGCAGTATCCGGGTATCTCACCCTGCTCTGCACAGTCTGTGAGACCACTTCAAAAACACAGAAGATACAGGCAGAGTATCAGAAGCATTATAGCGAGATATATGCCCTGCTCACCGAAAAAAACCAGGAGAATGTTGGTCTCATCACAGAATCAGAACACCTCAGGGCAATCCTCGGATCTGTCCTTGATCTCATGAAGATCTTTCTCATTGTGGTCACCAGGCAGGGGACCCTCGTAGCAGTAAACAAGACTGCATGTACAGCATACCAGATACCCCAGCAGAAGCTTACAGACAAGGCACCATTATCAGCAATACTCCCGCCTGATCTCGCAGCATCGCTTATGGCCCTCGTTCCTGACGAGACCGGGCATTTTCAAAAATCGTCTCATGACCGGTACATAGAAGAGCAGCAGACCGGCCAGATCCACTGGTACCTTTTCTCTTCGCCCAGCACACAACAGACAACCTCGTACCTCTTTATCGGCGAGCAGCAACCTGCAAAACTGATAAAATCCCTCAAATCACTGCAGACCTGAATAACCAGCATTGATCAGGTCTTGCGTATATTTTCACCAGACCGGGATGGAGCAGTACTCATATTCTGTGTAGCCATCTCAACAATCTCTTCAAGAGTGTGACGATTCTCCTGGCCCAAACCACCATTCTCACTTCGTGCGATCTGAGAGACCTGGTTCCACAGGTACACATCATTTGCAACAATCCGGTTCAGAACCTCGTTGTCAAGACGCATCTGCCCCATGGCAGCACTGGTTTTTGAAATGTCCCGGATACACATCTCAACCAGAACCTGATCGTCATACACAAGCCTGCTCAGCCGTACCTCTGTCTCAACCGGGACACCATCAGCAATAAAATCCCAGGGAAAGTCAATCAGGGTTCCGGCCGCTGCCTGTGAGATCTGGTATTTGAGTTTATCAGGAACATCAGACTGACGACCCTGCACCGGGGCAGACAGCAGGCATGGGTCAAGACCGGTGATCTCAGATCTTTTCTTCCCAAAAAACTCCAGTGCCACCGGATTACAATCACTGATGGTCCCGTTTGCAATAATCAGGATCGCATCACGGTGCGAGTTGAAAAACTCCCGGTATAAGAGTTCATGTCGTTTCCGCTCCTTTTCAATCAAAAGTCTGGAATTTGCTTCTGATACCTGCTTTTCAAGGAGTATATTATGGGTGATATCTGTTATCATGAGCAGGTATACCTCTTCTGCACCGATATTCCCATGATCATGCTGGACAGATATCCGGTACCACCGGGTCTCATCATCGGTCGAGACCGATAGGGGAGATGCACTCTGGAGAAGATCCGGGCTCGTGAGCATGCCGGTAAACCCTTCAGGAAAGGCTGGAATTTCAGAAGGCTCCTTTCCAAAGACCTCAGCCAGACTTGTATGAAGGATCTTCTCTGCTGTCTGGTTCATATCAATAATCTGACACCGGTTATTGAGCACGACAAGCCCGGACTCAACAACCCCAAAAAATCGCTCACGAAATACAGGAGAGAATGTGAGCAGATCAAAATAGAGCATCCCGAACCCGAATATGAGTCCGCAGATTCCGAAATGTATACCTACCGGATTAAACCAGGGAAACAACCTGCTGTCAAAGAACGTGACAAGCAGAACAACCAGGCAGGATGTTCCGACAAGGATCAGGATCTGGTACTTGAACTGATCAGAAACATTCCTGTACTTCTGAATCAGAATGGCGATTCCTGCCAGATACAGAATGCAGCATTTTACCAGTGCTGACATCCCGAATATCCACAAAAAAGAATCTAGCAAGGGAATACCAGAACTATAGGAGTAATGCCTGATCATCTGGAACACGATATTTCCGATGATCGTATATCCAAGAAGGAAAGCAATGATCGGCCTCGTCAGATACTTTGACTTTCCTGCATAAAGCAGACAGAAGAAGAACCAGATGGTCGTGACAAGGTGACCACAGAAGTTGGTCAGGAGATTTAACACCGGAGATACTGGATATGGTCCGAATTCGGGATAGATCTCTCCTATATTTTCAAGGCCCAGGAGCAGGCAGATGATTGAGAGCAGAAAGAGGATCATCCAGAAGTAATACTGCCCAAGGATGGTTTTTCTCCGGTATACCTGAAGTGAGAGGTACAAAAGAATGACACTGCATTCAAGAGTAAATAATACCAGGAATGCAGTGACGGTCATATGATATACGGTACCTGGGTATTAGGGTTTGAATGTTACGAAAATATGGCGGATATCTCTGGTATGTATCACAGTAACACAAGAAACCGATACAGGGTTTAAAAATGAAAGAAAAGTGAAATACAAGTATGATCCCTGTTGTTCGTGATCAAAAAATCAAACCCATGATAGTAAGACACCAATGAGGACTGGTTTAGTCTTTATCTCATAAAACCATCAATATGGTGTTTGTTTCATACATTATAAAAATTAGGGCTAAAAATCGACTGATGATTAAAGGTTTTGCCTGATATTTTCTACGATCTTCTTGATATTTAACCAAAGAATTAGTTTTTCTTTAGCGTCGTCTTCAATCTGGTGTTGCCTGATAACCCCGATCATAACATCCCCTATTGTATGATCTGTTGTCTGTTCTCCACGTTCAATTTCGTCACTTCCATAGGTGCTGACAGAGAAGACATCCTGAACAAGAACACCGATCTTCTTCCCCATAACCATCTGATCCAGAACGATGATTCTTGGGTTCTTTGCAGCTTCTTCGTTTGTAGTAATGTGAAGGATCTCTTTAAGATCAATGATTGTTGTAATGGCACCCCGAAGATCTATTATCCCCTTAATATATGGTGGAGATTCAGGAATCGGAGTGATATCTTCTCCTGCAATCACTTCCCTGATGTCAAAGAGATCAAATGCAAATATCTCCTTGCCTATCTTAAACTCCACGACCTGAACTGAATTGCCTGATTTTCCACGTGCCAGGATCTTTCTGACAACACTGCCCGTTCCCCGGCGTTTACGCCTGTTTTTACGGCTTTTTTCTGATGCTGTTGTTGCTGTCTCCATCATCTGCTCCTTTTGTCCTGACCCGCATCAGACGATGAACTTGTTCATCTCATTAGAGATTCTCTGAATTGCCAATGCCCCGTCATTAACAACTTTATTAACCTGACTGACTGCACCTGAAACTTCTTCAGTAGACGCTGCAGATCCTGCTGCTTCATCTGATGTTTTTTCAATCAGAGTTCCCAGTTCATGAACACTCGCCGTGATCTCCTGGGTAGCAGCTGCCTGCTCTTCTGTCCCTCCGGCAATATCACTCATCTGCTGATTTATATCATCTATCTCAGAGGCGATCTGGTTGAATAGGACAAGGGTTTCAGAAACTGCCTCATTGCCAGTATATACCTCCTGTGTTGACTTCTTCATCGCTTCAGTAACTTCAGTAATTCTTTTCTGGAGGTTTCCTATGATCTCGGCAATATCTTCAGTTGAGTCCTGGGAATCCTGGGCAAGATCCTTTACTTCATCAGCTACGACTGCAAATCCGAGTCCGGCTTCTCCTGCCCGGGCTGCTTCTATTGCAGCGTTGAGGGCCAGCAGACTTGTCTGATCAGCTATCCGTGAGATAAGGAATACGATCTTTCCGATTTCCTCCATCTGTTCGCTGATATCGTTGACCATTGCTTCAGTTGTTGATACTGACTTCATGATCTCTGACATATTCTTGTCAGCCTGGTTTGCGAGCGTCTTTCCGCGGGCAGAAAGTTCAACAGTCTTCATGGCAGTCGTCGATGCCATCTCTGATTTAGAAGCGATGGTAGCAACTATTTTTGATAACTCATCCAGTGCCACCAGACTTTGTTTTACTCCATCACGACTCTGGTTTGAGTATGAACTCACATTTACTGCACCATCGGCAACAACACTTACACTGCCTGCAATCTCCTCCATACTTGCGGCAGTCTCTTCCATCCCTGATGTTAACGCTTCAATTTCAGTTTTAACTCCTCGTATTGCCAGAGAACACTGGATACCAACCTGGTTCATTGCATCTTTAAAGGTCAGAAATTCTCCTTTGACTTGTATCGAGTCATCGAACCTGGGTGTAAAATTAGATGAGGCATACGAGTCGGCAAGTTTCATGGCTTCGTGCAGGGGCTTTACAATTGCATCAATAAGTTCATTGATTCTTGAGATCATCCCAAGGAAATCGCCCCTGTAATCACCGGTATTAATCCGTCTGGAGAGGTTTCCATTCCCTGCTTCATCGGCAATATTCTGGATGTCATTACTGACTCCGTTGATGACTACTGTCATATCGTCAAAAGTTTTTGAAACCCGGGCTAATTCATCATCCCCATCCATCTGTATCCGGTATTCCAGGTTACCCTTCCCGATCTCTCCCATACCCTTGAATAGGAGGGTAAGTTGCTGATTCAGTCTTGAACTGACGAGATAGAAGATCAGGCAAATCAGGATAACAGTAATCACTAAGATGAGGATAGAAAGATTCCTGATAATTGAGTACAGATCCTGGGATTCTGCATATTCAGCTTTTGCGTCCTTCTCGTTTATTTCTATGAGGCTGTCAAGGACTGTATTCACTTCATCCATTAACTGCTTCGTTTCAGTATCCAGCAAATTTGTTGCATCTTCATGCTTTCCCTCCGATGCAAGAGCCATCACCTCTTTTGCAGAAGTTTTATATTCTTTCCAGTTTGAGTCAAATTTGTTTATGATTGACAGATCTTCTGATGACAGGTCCGTTTTTCTGAACTGGTCAACCTGTTCCATCATCTTCTTTTCATGATCTGTGAGTTTTTCAGATATTACAGCCATCTTTGCCTTATCTGTCTGACACACATAATCTACGACAGAATAGGAGTATTCCATGAAAAAAATGTCTGCTTTACTGGTCTGCATGAGTGGTTCAAGTTGGTCTGAAAACATTTTATGAACCATTTCATTCATAGCATATGTCCCATAAATGCCAGCACTACCAAGGACGAGTGCAAATAAGATTGTAATAACAATCTGGATCTTAAGTTTGTTCACCAGTGACTGCTTTTGAAAAGATATCATTTTTCCCCCGATTCTCTCTTATGGCACTCTTAACCTAGATCTTCCTGATCTATGATTGCTCAGCATGATGTCGAACTATCAAGACTCGATGATGTATTATCAATCGCGTGCAGAATTTGTAAATTTGAATTCTGGCTTCGACATGCATCTTTCCTGAAGATGGCCGTCAAACAACTCCTCCGACATTATCCTATATATGTGCGCCGATTTGATATTGCCATTAATCTCTCTTAATATCAAAATCAGAGTAAAATGTTGACTTTAAATCTAACCGGTTGAGATAATGAACTGGCAGTACAATTTATGAATTTCTATCATGGCTTATTCCGATATCTCCGAGGATATCATGCAACCCCCCAAAAAAATAATTACTTCATCCATTTTTATATAATCAAAATGTTGCGCGTTTAACCCCCTAAATCTATGCCTATTTCAGATATATTTATTAAATCAGATTGTAATTTTGGATGGATATTGAATTTCTAAATCTTTTCATTGATAGATGGTGATACGAAGGTGAACTTTTCATATATAATCCTGGGAGATAAGCCCTTTTTGGAATTATAAGTCCCTATCACCTGTGGTTTCTTTCTGCGGGATTCGGTATATCATGTACTGGCAATCATTCCTATCAAATTCCATGGTACGCTCATGCAGAAATAAGACTCCTGATCTAACTCCAATATGGTTCTGATTCTTGTGGGCCCCTTTGGGAGTAATTCATTTCACCTGCAACTCTCTGGTATTACTGAGTTTCTGAAAAGATCTTTGGCATACTGATAGACCTGGGATTCCCGTCATCCTGTTATTGTATCCCCTTGCAACATTCCGTTCTCGGCTAAAAAAAAGAATGCGGAGTTTTTTTAATAATCCGCCGGAATATGTGAACGGTTCCTTACATCTTGGAGTTATCTGCCTTGGATACTGCCTGCTCTGAACGTACTGTCTGCGGATCCGGCTCAGAACCCTGTAGTTGAAGAACCTGTATGGATACACTACTCTCCTGGCAGTAGGAATCTACCCTTTGGCTGACCCGGTCAACCATTCTGGTAGTCGTGAGGATAAGTGAATCCTTGCCTCGTAATGCACGTAATATGCATTTATCAATCACTCCATACGTGAATTCCAGTGTCAGGTGTTCTGTTGCAGCACGTTGCTTAGCCCTTGTACCCATCGCACCAATAGCAATGATCTCCCTGGATTCCAGCCATGTTCTTATGGATACATCATCAGATCTGTCAACATTGCATACCGTTATGGTTCCGAGTTTTTTGCACTGCTGTGAATCAGTGGCAACTTTCTGGATACTGTGAATGATATCAAGAATGCTTCGTGGTTTTTTGCCTGGTTCAATGAAGCCTCTTCGCTCTAGTTCCTGTGAGAGTTCAAGAATCATGGGCATTGAGAGATGAGCCTTCCTGACATTTTTCTGATTCCCAAATGCTATCTCTGGCACATCCTCCTGGAGAATCCTTCCATCAAGCATAAGAATTGCCCGATCTGCCCAGGGATATGCCAGTTCTACATCATGAGTAGAGATAACAACGGTTTTTCCCTCCTGGTTTAACTCATCCAGAAGTTCCATGAGATCCTCAGAGCCTGCAGGATCGAGGTCACTTGTGGGTTCATCAAAGACCAGAACATCTGGGTCCATTGCAAGAATGCCTGCTATGGCTACCCGTTTCTTCTCACCACCTGACAAATGGTGAGGCGGACGCCGCTCAAACCCCTCAAGTCCTACGTGCTGGAGAGCATGAGTTACTTTCTCCCTAATCTTCTCCTCATCATAGCCCAGGTTTGCCGGACCAAAGGCTACATCCTGGTACACAGTCGGGGCAATAATCTGCCGGTCTGAATTCTGAAGCACATACCCGACTTTTTTGCGTATCATCCGAAGTGATGCAGAATCATACTGTATTGGTTCATTGCCTACCAGCATCACACCGGAAACGGGTCTGACCATTCCGTTGAACATCTGGAGAAGTGTTGACTTCCCTGCTCCATTCGGACCAACGAGTGCAATCTTCTCACCTTTGCGGACGTGAAAACTGATCCCTTTTATTACTTCAGACCCTCCGGGATACCGGTATCTGACATCGCGAGCTTCGAGTATTATATTCATGGAAACACCGTTGTGGTCAGGGTCAATGCAAGTATCCCGCAAAGGCCTGAAAGGTACACCACTACCAGAAGAAATGATGGAATTTTTACCGGTTCAGTCTGATCAAGAGAAGGAAAGACCCCGGAATAACACCGGCAGTCCATTGCATGAATGAGGTCTTCTCCTGCAGTCCAGCTTGATATAAACAGCATTCCACTGAGCATGGCAAATGAATGAATTGCCTCTTTTGGCCTGCTGTACCCAAGCCGCATCACCTGTGCCTGCCAGATCTCTACAGCCTGATCATAGATGATGAAGATAAACCGGTACATGATCATCATCATATCCACGAGTTCAATTGGTATCCTGGCTTTTTTCATTCCGTTAAAGAGGTCAGTCATCGGTGTTGTGAGTGTGATAAAAAAGAGTGATATTGAACATCCAAATACCCGGCAGAGAATTATGATACTCTCTCTGATAGCACCGGTTGTGATTGAGAGGTTCAGCCACCATACCTGTGTCTGCCATACGGCTGTGCCACCTCCGAGCATAAACAGGAGAACTACTATGCTCATTCCCACAAAAGCAGCCGGGCCAAGCAGCAGTTTACCATAAAAGAGCGGAGATAACTTCCCGGGACCGAGAAGCAGGAGACTGAGGGCAACTCCTGAGAACAGAGGAACAACCGGAGAAGGCGATATGAGACAGAGGATAAGTGATCCGAGTGCTAAAAGAAGTTTTGTACCTGGATTGATATGCCTGAACGCACTTTTCTGGGCTATAGAATCCAGGTTTGCTTCTATCATTACAATCAGTTGAGTGGGGATTTTTTTCTCTGACCAAGCCAGTATCCAAAGATAATTCCCAGAATTAATGCTCCAAAGGCACACTGAAGTGCGAAGAGGGTTGCCTCAATCTCTCCTGATGGTGGCTCATACTGGGGGATCAATGGTTTAAATGATTCAACTGATTGACCGGTGAGTTCTGAGATCTTCTCTGATCCAACATCATCTGACCCGCTGAACTCATGATCCCCCCCGGAACTTACTGAAACGAATATTGCAATAAATCCAAGGATGGCTAGGACAGTAATTATCTCCAGTTTATAATTAGATATCATGGTCATGCCTCTGTTTTTGAGGTTGAATATTCCTGTGCCCCTGCACGTGAAATTTGCTCTTCTGAGAACACATTCAGCTTGAGAAGGATCTCAGGTTTTAGTGCTACAATGTATTTGAATACAAGTGCCAGGACACATCCTTCAACGATTGAAAGTGGGATCTGGGTAACTGCAAAGATACTAAAGAATGCTCCAAATGAAGCTGCAACTCCGCCGACTGCGGCAGGATATGCAAGTGCAAGTTCTAGTGAAGTAATAATATACGTCACCATATCAGCAACAGCAGAGACGAGAAAGACCGTGACATAGATGTTGACCGACGTGTCTTTGAGGATTTTGTAGAGGGCATATCCGACAACCGGGCCACCGATAGCCATTGAGACCATGTTGGCACCCATTGTTGAGAGCCCTCCATGTGCAAGGAAAAGTGCCTGGAACAGGAGAACAATTGCACCGATGACTGAAGTGATAAAGACACCAAAGCACATGGTAGAAAGTCCGGTTCCGGTCGGATGTGAACAACTTCCTGTTACTGAAGGAAGTTTCAGGGCAGATAATATGAAAATAAATGCCCCGCAGACACCGAGAAGAGGCAGATTATCCCGGTCTTTTTTGATCATTGAACGCAGCTGAATTACTCCCAGTACAAGGAATGGAATGGCAATAATCCACCATACCAGACACCATTGCCAGGGTAGGAAACCTTCCATAATATGCATGATACAAACTCCAGATAAAATTTTCAGAACTTTACATCAAATTATTTGTCTCAATACTATTTATTTTGATCAAAAACAATTTTTGCGTTATAGATATTTTTTAATCACAAATGGATTAGGTTATTCTTTAAATTTGATTATATGGGAAAATGTATGGTTGGTTGAAACCGGTTTATGAGTAGTGTAAGGATGTGACTGCTCCAGACATCGCTGGATTTTTCATGCCAGATCTGTGGGCAGCTCCGCTCCGTATTCTTATAGCCAACATCCGGACATTCTGTTAGAACTGGATTTTGAGCGTTATATTGGATTCTTTTTCTAAGAATTACGTCTCTATAGATCTTATGGAGCGCTATTGATACTGGCAATGCCCGGCGTGTACCTGTAAGCATCATCACGAGTATGCCTCACAATTGTGCGTTCAATATTCTCGTCTGATTGATCCTGATAATTCAATTCTTCATAATACGAAATAAAAAATAGTTATTACTTATTTCTATCATCTACATCCTATTCATCAATCCATTTAAAATTGGGCTTTGAGTTTCTGCTGTACTTCTTACATCTAAATCTTTATACAATTCTCTAATATTATTAATTCTTGAATTCTTTGAAGAAAAAGATGAGAGCAGTACGAAAAACAAAATAGCAAGAATTAAAAATTCGTATGAAATAATGTAATATTGCTGGTTGGTATACTAAGTATGGATAATGAAGAAATCAAGGCAGCTATCACTGAAAGTTGGGATAGCACCTCTGGAATGTATGATTCATGTCCTGGGCACCAAATCGGAACCAAATCCGAAGAAGAAGCCTGGATGAATGAGTTACGACATGAAATCCCAAAGCCCCCATTAAAAGTACTTGATGTTGGTTGTGGAACCGGGGCGATGGGTCTTTTGTATGCCAGGATGGGATATGACGTCAGTGGAGTTGATTTGTCAGAAGCAATGATGAACCAGGCCCGTATGAAGGCCATAAGAGACAATCTTGCAATTGATCTGAAAAAGGGAGATGCAGAGAATCTTCCGTATCCTGATGAATCGTTTGATCTGATCGTTAATCGTCATCTGCTCTGGACACTTCCCCATCCCGAAGTGGCATTGTACGAATGGAGCAGGGTTTTAAAGAAAGGTGGCACTCTGCTCATCATCGATGGTGTGTGGGATGACAAACGGTTTTCCACTCAATGTAAACGCTGTTTGAGTGAGTTTTTGACATCCATTTTTGAAAATAGTGATTCACATCGTCGAACGTATAACAAAAACCTGAGGAAGGCTCTCCCTCATAATGGGGGCGTATCACAGGATACAATGCGAAGATACCTGGAAAATACTGGTTTTTCTGAAGTAACATTCCGGGATCTGATGTACATTCGCGATCTTCAGCGGGAACGAATGCCCTGGTATCGCAAAATTACGGCTGGTAAAAGTTACTACATCCTTCAGACTAAAAAATGAAAATTTGGTAAAACACATGAATTTTAAGAGTATTTTCTCAGGTTTTTTACTTATCCTGTTAATTGTTGGCGTTTTAATGAGTGGATGCACAAGCACTGATAAAAACAGTTCAAGCAATGTCTCTGTTCAGAATACCTCAAGTTCCAGTACCGACAGGTTGCTGAAATTTGGAGAACTCTGGCTCATCACAGGATATGATCCGGCAAATAACGGAGTATTCATCACTGAAAAGGCAATTGTAACCGAAAGCCTGGTAGGTGCCACTCAGGACTTCCAGTTGGTTCCCTTGCTTGCGACATCATGGAACCAGACTTCACCGACAACCTGGCGGTTTACAATCAGAGATGGAGTCAAATTCCATAATGGAAAACCGATGACGGCTCATGAGGTTAAGTTCTCGCTCGACCGGGCTGCAAACATCAGTGCACAGAACAGGCAGTTTATGGATTTCAAGTCCTGCAAGGTGATAGATGATCATACCGTTGAGATAGAGACCAATAAGCCAAATCCGATCCTGCCACATGCCCTGCATTATCCTAATATGGCAATCATCCATCCTGACTCCTTGAATGCACAGGGTAATTTTATTAAGCCTATTGGAACCGGCCCCATGGTCTTTGACTCGTTTGATCAACAGACACGGACCTTTACTGTCAAAAAGAATCCAGACTACTGGAAAGGGCCTGTAAACTTATCTGGCATGGTTATTACCGGAATTCCAGATTCAAATGCCCGTGCACTCTCTATTGAAAAGGGTGAGGTTGATTTCACGGTTGATGTTCCGATGAATGAAGTCAAACGGCTTGATGAACTCCCGGGAATCAATGTAAAGACCTACCTGACACCGAGAGTATATCGGATGGCTATAAACTTTAACAGGACTCCTTTCCAGGATAAACGTGTCCGTCAGGCAATCTCACTTGCAATTAACAGAACAGATATCGTCAACAATGTGCTCTATGGAGTAGGAGCTCCTGCAAAAGGAATCTTTATCCCACAGATGGAATGGTCAAACAAGAACCTTGATGTGCTTCCCTATGATCCGGAAAAAGCAAAATCTCTCCTCAAAGAGGCTGGATATGAGGATATCAACGGGGATGGTATTGTAGAAAAGGATGGAAAACCGTTCACCATTGATATTGTATCAGCACAGGAACGCCCGGGTCTTCCACCAATGGCTGAAACAATCGGGGCATCACTGAGAAAGATCGGAATTGATACTAAAGTCGAGGTTATGGCAAGTGCAGCATCAACTGATCGCCAGAATGCGATGAACTTTGATCTTATCATGGTTCCTGCAAATATCGCGATGATCCCTGATCCATCCTATGTCATTGAGACCTGGTACCGTTCAGATGGGTATTCGAACAGCGGAAAATATTCGAATTCAACCCTGGATGCCCTCATCGATGATGCCAAGCAGACCATTGACAAAAAAGAGCGGTATGCTAAGTTCAATGCACTTGAAGCGATGGTATATGACGAGATGATTTGCATTCCGATTGCAGATTACGGTGTCACAATTGCTCAAAAGGACTCAGTAAAAGGATATGTGTTTGATCCTACTGCTCACGACCTCAGAATGGATGCGAACATGACTGTCGGGTAAGGGAGCAGGAATTGAGATTTAATACTATTTCTCTTCCTTTTTTCCGGTGATTCTTATGCATCATTATATCGCAAAAAGGCTGTTTTTTCTGGTGCTGACTATTTTTGCAGCATCGATTCTTGCATTTCTCCTCCTTCATGCTGTTCCGGGTGGATCTGCTGAGACAATTGCAAAGCATACCCTGGTAGGCCTTGAAGATGACGTATCAGAGCAGATGATAAAGGACGTTTCTGCAAAGTATAACCTATTTGACCCTCTTTGGAAACAGTATGGAGACTGGCTGGGTGGAGTTGTACTAAAAGGAGATTTTGGAACATCGTTTGTCTATTTTGACACACCAGTTGCAAGCCTGTTATCACTTGCAATAGTACCGACCATGATCCTGGCGGGAACCAGCATGGCTCTGGTTATCTGTCTTGGAATTCCCCTAGGGATTTATTCTGCAATCCATGAGGGGAAAATAAGTGATATCATCATACGGGTCGCAACTGTTTTAAGTATCTCATTTCCGTCATTCTGGGTTGCACTTATTCTGATTCTTATCTTTTCCCTGACACTCGGCTGGTTCCCGGTGACCGGGTATGGGACTATTCAAAATCTCATTCTCCCTGCAGTGGCTCTCGCACTTCATCCTACTGCTGTGATCATCAGGATTGTCAGAACAAGTATGCTTGAGACATTGGGACAGGAGTATATCACGTATACTATTGCCAAAGGTCTCTCATTCAGGCAGATCATCTGGAATCATGCAGTAAAAAACGCACTCATCCCGGTTATTACCCTGCTGGGTCTGTACTTTGGTCATCTCCTTGCAGGGACAGTGATTATTGAGAATATTTTTGCATGGCCTGGTATTGGCAAATTACTTGTAGATGCCGTATTTTCTCATGATATTCCGGTTGTTACATCCTGTATCGTTGTCATTGTGACCATTTTTCTTTCTGTAAATCTGGGAGTTGATCTCCTATACCATGTAGTAGATCCGAGGATTCGTTATGAGTGAACAAGCCGTTGTAGTGCCAAAGGTGAAAAAATGTCCGTCTGTGCATAAAGGAATTGATACACATCAGCGACTAGTTCGGAAAATTTTCAAACGGCCTGCATTTTTAATTTCACTTGGATGTATTCTCATTCTAGTTGCCATCGCTATATGTGCATCGTTTATCGCCCCATATGATCCAAATGAAACTGATCTTCCAAATAAAAATCTGGGAATTTCTTCAACTCATGTATGGGGAACAGATTACCTGGGCAGGGATCTCTTTAGCAGAACTATCTGGGGAACCCGGACATCCCTGATTATTGCATTTACAACCGTAGGATGTGCGTTTGTTGCCGGTGTTGTAATCGGATGTATGGCGGCATTCTATGGTGGAATTGTAGATGAGACTCTTTCTCGCTGTATTGACTTATTCCTTGCTTTTCCCGGCATTATTTTCTCACTTGCCCTGTTAGGTCTTATTGGTCCGGGAATTCCGAACATAGTGCTCGCACTTACGCTCTCTCAATGGGCAGTATTTGCCAGACTTATGAGGGGCGATGTCCTCTCGATTACAAACCTCGAATATATCCAGAGTGCCAAAACCGGCGGTTTATCTAACAGTCGTATTATTCTTCGTCATCTGATTCCAAATGCAATTATGCCGGTTCTGATTCTTGCGACTCTTGAGGTTGGTTCAGTAATATTATCAACAGCAGGTCTCAGTTTCCTGGGTCTTGGCATTCCTCCGGAGATTCCTGAATGGGGATCGATGATCGGAGCAGGGAAAGAGTTTCTCCGAACTGCCCCGCTGAATGTTATTGTTCCTGGACTTGCAATCACCGCAGTTGTTATGGTGTTCAATGTCTTTGGTGAGGGACTGAGGGACATTCTTGATGTTCATGAAGAGCAGGTACTCCCCTCATGACCCTGCTTGACGTTCAGGACCTCAATGTCAGGTTTTCAACTGGAGAAGGAATTATTCATGCTTCACGGGATGTATCATTTTCACTTGATACCGGTGAAGTGCTCGGCCTGGTCGGCGAAACCGGTTCAGGTAAATCAATAATTGGTCAGGCAGTTATTCGCCTTCTTCCGTCCACTGCAGAGATTACCGGGGATATATCATTTGATGGAAAAAACCTCAATACGTTATCAGAGGCTGCGATGCATTCCCTGCGTGGGAGTTCGATATCGCTTATTCCACAAAATCCTTCAGGGGCTCTCGATCCGGTAGCACGAAATGGCGACCAGATATCAGAAATTGTAACTGGTAGATTCAAAAAAAGATCTGATATTGTAAACCGGGTTCATGTCCTCTTATCATCAGTGGGTCTTGTTCCTTCAGTCAGAATAGCAGATGAATTTCCTCATCAGCTTTCCGGAGGCATGAGGCAGCGATTGACAACAAGCATTGCAATTACAGAGAATCCCCGGCTTATCATAGCAGATGAACCTACAAAAGGACTCGATTTTCGAGCTCGGGAGATGACTGCCACTGTTCTCGCTGACATTCAGAAGCAGAATCAGTCTTCACTACTCCTGATAACTCATGATCTTGATCTGGCAGAGCAGTTATGTGCACGAATAGCCGTTGTGTATGCAGGGGAAATTGTTGAGATTAGTCCGGTATCGCGGATTTTTGCAGAACCAAGGCATCCGTATACCAGAGCTCTTATTCAGGCTATTCCAAAAAATGGACTCATCCCAATTCCAGGTCAGAGTCCAAGCTTGTTAGATCTTCCGGAAGGGTGCTCGTTTGCGGATAGATGTGAGTATTGTGCTGACATATGCAGGTTAACGCACCCTGAATTTGTATATGGAACAATGAATGGAGGTGTGCGATGTCACCACCCGTTCTCGAGTTAAAGAACATTGCAAAATCGTATGGTCATGGGGATGTTTTTGCTGACATCTCATTTTCCGTTTCAGAAGCAGAATCAATAGGTCTTTTTGGTGAGAGTGGCTGCGGAAAGACGACCCTTGGTAGATGTATCATGCAGCTTGAGAGACAGAGTGCCGGGACAATTCTTCTTGATTCGTTGGATCCTACCCGTTTGTCATCAAGAAAACGGAGAGAATCAAGGCAGTCATACCAGATGATCTTTCAGCATCCAGAAGTCTCACTCAATCCTAAAATGACTCTGGCACAAAGCGTTACAGAACTTCTGATGGTCCATAAAAAAATCTGTTTTGATGAAGCGATGGATACCATACAGCCACTCATTAACCGGGTAGGACTTCGCAATGAACATCTGGCCCGGTATCCCCATCAGCTTTCAGGAGGTGAAGTTCAACGAGCAGTTCTTGCCCGGATTTTCTCTCTCCAACCTAAATTAATAATTGCTGATGAACCGACCTCGATGCTTGATGTCTCGGTTCAGGCTCAGGTTTTACGCCTCATGAAAGAACTTCAAAATGAGACCGGAGTTGCGTATGTTTTCATTTCTCATGATCCTGACGTTATCTCTGCAATGTGTGATCGGATATTCTGGCTTTCAAAAAGGACCTGGAGATTATACGATAAATCAACGTTTATTTCTCAGGTAAAGGAGGATTATACGTCGTCAAAAAATGTATAGCAGGAGATTTCTGCAACTGAGAATCAGGCATTGATAACCTGATTCTTCTCCTCTTAAGTTATTTTTCATGTGATGGAATATCACACTGAAATCGGTTTTTCTTCCGGGTATTTGATAAATACTGCGAGTATCGGACATAGTATCGTTGGAATAATTAGCAAAAACATTGCATGTGGTAGAGATCCCATAAGGTCAGCAGCCCATCCGATGATAGCGGCACCAATACCGCCCATACCCATACATAATCCTAATGTCAGACCTGATGCAAATCCCACACTTCCGGGCAGTAACTCCTGAACCATAGTTACTGAAGTAACATAACAGAAACTGGCAAAGAATGCATACATGAATATTCCGACATACATGGCCCATCCCTGAGTGAGAAATATCATTCCGAAGAATGGGATTGCACAAACAAACCCAAGTATCAGCATTCTCTTTCGTCCGAAGCGATCTGAAAGCATACCGCCTGCGACCTGTCCTCCAACCCCTGTGAGAAGCATAATGGTAACAATCAGCGATGTTGTGACCGTGTCCATTCCATAATGGCCCAGAATCAGGAGTGTTGGAAGATAGGTGATAATCCCGATGTATGCCCATGCCCGGAGAGAGCAGAGAACGACTACAAGACCTGCTGAAGCCCACCAGAATTGTTTTCGCTCTACTATTGGTTTAGATTCAGATTTACTGCTTATACTTTCAGTTATTGCCGGAGATCTTTTTTCAATACCATAAATCCACGCGGCTCCAATAATTCCGGGAATTGCAAACCAGGTAATGCTGGAAAGCCCGAAATATGTGATAAGAATTCCGGCAATAAAGGGGGATATCGAATAACTTAGGCTCCCACTCGTAGTAAAAATTGAATTATAGAATCCGCGTTTATGCGGCGGACTAAGCCGATACACACTGTCCATTGCAGCAGGATGGAATAATGCAGTGCCAATGGCTGCTCCTGACACCAGTGCAAGCATGATGTAATAATTGCTGGTAAGTACAGCCAGTGAGATGCCAAGGCACGAGAATAGGACACAAACCGGGATACTCACACTGCGTTTTGTTCTGTCACTATACAGGCCTGATACCGGTTGAATTATCGAGGATGTTACATTAAAAACCGTGACGATGATCCCTGCCATAAGATATGAAAGGTTTAAATTTGTGATAAGAGCCGGGAGAATGATGGGGAGTATGGGAGAATACAGGTCAACGAGAAAGTGACCCCCAATGGCTGCACGCAATCTTGTATTTGTCGTAGTATCCATGTAAATGCTCGTGACGTTTGATAACAGGATGAATCAGGAGTTGATGACTGGTGTTGTGTCTTATTATTGAAATGGGTATTGTATATCCACTCGTGAATGTCGTCAGATGCTGGAAACCAGGGAGATACTGACACGTTAGTTTTGAGTTAATGCAGAATAACTTTTTTAGATGTTCAACTTTTTGCAATTTGAATCGCTATGTATCATATGCCAATGTCCAAGATATTGCCCCTCGTCTTATGTTCACTATCCAAATTATTCAATTTCATATAGAAAATTACAATTTTGATAATCGTATTCTAAATTGCATATGAATATTATTTTTGTATTATTAGAAAGATATTGATTACTATGAAGTGGCATGACCATTGTCAATATATGGAAATTCCCCGCGATTATTCAATACATGATCTGGCCCGGTTTCACGGACATCTTGGGCCCTTTATTGTGTTAGGATACCGGATGGGAAGATATGCCCTGAATGCATTAAATGCAGACCCATTTGAGCTCAAGGCACAAGTCTTCTGTAATGGAATTACTCCCCAGTCCTGTATGGCAGATGGAATTCAACTCGGAAGTGGTTGTACACTTGGGAAAGGAAATATCGAGATAATCAAGTCCGAAAGTTTGTTTGGTACGTTTTGTAAAGATGAGAAGAAGATAAAAATCACGCCGCATCCTTTGAAAACCTTGGATCAGAATGATCCTGACTATGAACTGGCCATTGAACGATATGCCCAATCCCTCTATGACCTGAAGGATGAGGAATTATTCAAGGTTGATGGCCTGTGAGTTGTGGCAAACCTGACTGCCTTATTCACCTGGAAAACGTCTGGACAACCTATGAAGGAGCAGAATGCCCGGTCATCAGGGATATCTCATTTGATATCAGGGCCGGGGAATTCGTGGTAATCGGAGGTCCAAACGGGGCAGGCAAGACAACTCTTCTTGAAGCTATCACCGGGCTTCTCCCTATTGTCCGGGGATCTGTTACTGTCTGCGGAATGGGAGTTTTAAACGAAGCAACCAGGGCTCGATGCAGTATCGGGTATGTTATTCAGAACTTTGATTTTCATCCGTTTACTCCGTATACTGTGGAGGAAGTTGTCAGAATGGGAAGGTATGGGAAAATCGGATGGTTCAGGAGAGAGACTGAAGAAGATGTTGAGGCAGCCAGGGATGCAATGCGAACCCTGCGAATTGACCACTTGAAAGATGAACTCATCGGAAAACTTTCTGGAGGTCAACAACAGAAAGTCCTCATCGCCCACAATCTGGCAAAAAAGCCATCTGTGCTTCTCCTCGATGAACCATACAGTAACCTGGATATCAGGACCCGGGATGAGGTTTCAGACATTCTCTGCCGGATCTGCGATTCTGGTGTACCGGTCATGATGGTCTCTCATGCATTTGACAGCCTTCCTGATCGTGACATCAGGGTGATTGTTATGCAGACCGGAAGATTAGTTCTGAATACTGTTTCAAAACCGGATAACGTGGCCAACCTGATTCGTTCGGTTCCGGTGGCCGGGTGATGCTTGAGTTTCTATTCCCGAATAATGTGCTCTGTCATGCAATTGAGGCGATGTTCTTTGCCTCAGTCGGCTGTGCTATCCTGAGCGTTCTGATAACCCAGATGAACATCTCCTCGATTGGGTTTACAATGTCTCATGCTGCATTTGCCGGAGGAGCAGCAGGAGTTTTCTTTGGGCTTCCCATGATGCTTTCGGCCATTGTGATGAGTATTCTAACAGCAACAGTCATGGGACCTCTCAGTTACCGGACCCGAATGCATACTGACACTACCCTTGGTGTTCTGTTTGGGACAATGATGGCCCTTGCTATATTCTTTATCTCGATGATGCAATCATCCGGGCGGGGATTTGATGCCAGTGCCCTGCTGTACGGCAACGTTATCTCCCTGTATAGAGAGGAGATTTACGGGCTGTGCGTTATCACACTGGGAATCGTTCTAATAATTTCTATCTTCAACAAAGAGATTGCTGCTATTACATTTCACCGGAAGATGGCTGAAATCAGCGGGATACATGTGCAACCAGTGTATTATCTCTGTCTATTTCTGATTGCCATCATGGTTGCACTCTGTCTTCCCATCGTTGGTGGTCTGCTTCTTTATGTCTGGCTTGTGACTCCTGCAGCGATTGCATACCAGTATTGTGGAACAATAAGGCAGATGTTTCTGGCAGCTCCCATTGTTGCTGCCATCATCAGTGTTATTGGTGCATACACCGGGGTTATGTACTCACTCCCGGTTGGACCGCTGACTGCTGTATTTTTTTCAATCATCTTTGTGGCTGCAGTGGCACTTTCACCAAAAAGAAAAGTAAATAGTCAAACATATTAACACACAATACAAAACAGTAATACTATGAAGCAGTTCATTTTAGTATGTACTGTTCTTGCACTTCTTTTTGGAGTGCCGGCAGTGTCTGCTCTTGATGTGGTGGCAACGACAAGTGTTCTCTGGGATCCAGTCAGTCAAATAGGAGGTAATGATGTACATGTCGTGTACATCGCAGATCCTACTGTATGCCCTCACCTGCAGGGAGATATTTTACCAAATTTGATCCAGAAACATGCAGATGATCTCAAATCACCAGATCTTTTCCTTGCACATAACAGTTCGATGGACACGGCAACCATGGCAGCTATTGAAAAGTTCAGGGATTCGAACGGGTATGGAAAGACGAAGTGGACTCTTCTCAAACCTGATACCGAGTGGAATACCCCTGAATCGGCAGATGCTCTTGCCGACACCGTACTTGGCTGGCTCAAGGAAGCAGATCCAAAAAATGTAACGACCTATTCAGAAAACGCAGTTAAGTATAAGGAATCCATTTCAGCAGCAGGAAATCTGACTCCGGAAGAGAAGGATGTTCTTTCAAAGAAGAATGCCATTGTGATGGCATGGCAGAAGACTCCGGTGGAAAAGTGGCTCGGAGTAAAGGTCTATGATATCTTTGCACCCGAGTTTGCATATGGTGGAAACAAGACTCCGGCAAAAGTAGTTGATTCAATCCAGAAAAACAAGGACAAAATCTACGCCCTCGATCTCGTCTCCGGTGGCGGAAAGATGTATGTTATTGAGAACATGCAGTCTGGAGAGATGGCAAAAGGGATTGAAGAAGCACTTACAGATATCGCAGTAAATGCTGATCGGGTTACTTTCACTAACTTCCCCAAGTCAGTTGACGGGGTAAATTCCATTCCTGATGTTCTTACGTATAACAAGAACCTCCTCCTGGCGTAATTAAAAAAGGGATATTCTTCTTTTTTGTTTTTTCAGTTCCAACCCAATTGGCATACACGGCTCATGAGAGAGATCTGATCACTGGTGAAATCCGGGTTATCGAATCCGGATCTAATACTGCCTTCTATATATATCATATTGGAGATGGTTTCATCTCCCTTGCAGGTAAAAAAGGTATACTTATTTTGTCGTTCGATCCCGGTTACGAAGTTCCTTTGGCGTGCAGTTCCATTCTGCAATATCATCCATATGCTTGGAATCGACCCATCCTGATTTCACCTCTTCCCGGTAATCAAACTGCTTGACATAAGGTTTGATATCAATGACCGGAGTCCCATCCAGAACATCAACCCCACCCACTTTGAGTATATTTCCATCAACCCCAAGCAGCTCCATGATTGAAAGGCCTATAGGATTAGGTCGATTAAAATGCCGGATTGCAAAGATTCCCCGTTCTTTCTCTCCGTCAAGGAATGGTTTTTGTATGAGGTTTTTGGCGGTTGCCCTGTCAAAATAATATAGCACGTAGATATGAGAGAATGATTCAATGTCTTTCAGACCATCGGCATTTTCTTCAAACACCTCAACATAACCGACAGACGGATTAAAAATTCCCTGAATCGGGGTATTATCATGTTCAGTGTGTTCAGAATGGATAACTCCGATTGGATGAAAGGTGATATCTGCATTTCTCCATTTGTTTGCGTGTTCTCGTGATAAATTCATAATTTTGTCTCCTTATTGTGTCTGGAAAAAGATTCTAAATAGTTTGTGTGATTTTTGTATCCATCAGATCATTCCTGTCATTATCTCTTCGCTGGTTTGTTCCCCGGTTGGAATGACATGAAGTGCTGACTCTTTAAAGGTAACAAATACCTCATCTCCGGGCATAAGTGAGAGTTCCTCAGAACTTGTCCTGGTTACTATGGCGATCATCCGAATCCCGGTATCGAGTACAACCCGGATAAACGGACCGGAAGGAATCAGTTCAGTTACGGTTGCCTGAAGGGTATGCCTGGCACTGGACTTGAAAGGTTGAATTGAGATGATAATATCTTCAGACCTGAGGACAGCAACTACCGGACCTCTGTGCTGCGCTGAAATTCTGATCTGAAGATCACCAAGGTTCAGGATTGAACCTGTCCCGTCCGGTATTGCTTCACCCCGGAAAATATTCTCGGTTCCACAGATCTGGGCAACATACGGAGTGCAGGGATGAGCAAAGACATCCTCCGGTTTTCCTGTCTGCACGATTGTACCATCCTGCATGATGGCTACCTTTTCAGCGAGAGCATACACATCCTCGAAATGGTGTGTGATGTGGATGATTGGGATTTTCAGGTGCTCATGTATCTTTCTGATCTCCTGCCTTAACCGTTCCCGTGTCATGGAGTCAAGAGCTGAAAGGGGTTCATCAAGGAGAAGCAGTCGGGGTTTTTGGATAAGGGCACGGGCAAGGGCTATTCGCTGAGCCTCTCCTCCTGAAAGGGTATCTGGGTTTCGATCCATAAGATGACCGATACCAAGGATACTTATCAGATCTGAAATTTTCGCCTCAGTGTCTACATTATACGCCCTTCGAATCTTTACGCTGAAAAGAATGTTCTCTTTTACAGTCAGATGGGGAAAGAGCATCAGATCCTGGTACATCATGGCAATGTTCCGATCTTTGGGTTGATCGTGTGTGATGTCATTTCCCTCAAAGAGTATTCTTCCACTGGCAGGTTTGTGAATTCCTGCAATCATCTCAAGAAGGATTGTTTTACCTGCTCCTGACGGGCCGATTATCACCCAATATTCCGGATTCTCAATATGCAGAAAGAGAGATTTGAGCTGGAAATCCCCGAGGGTAAGTGATACATTTTCAATGCGGAGCATTATATCCGGTCACTCCCTTCTGATAATCGTTCAAAGAAGAACATTGTTACTGCAGCTATTCCAAGGAGAATGCATGCCGTGGTGATGGCGATATCCAGATCTCCGGTAGCCATATTCAGGTACAGGGCAATTGGAAGTGTTTCAGAGTGCATCCGTGTTGCACCGGCAAGCATTAGAACAGCACCAAATTCTCCCATCGCTTTTGACCAGGTTATTACAAGTCCTGAAATCAGACCTGCCCGGGCCAATGGAAGAGTTACATGCCAGAAGGCCTGAAAATCAGAACATCCGAGCGTTCTTGCAATATGCTCATACCTGGGTGATATCATGGCAAATGACGATCTCATGACCCGAATCAGGTACGGGAGATTGACAAACCATTGTGCCACGATGATACCGAGCTGGGTATACACAACTGTAATCCCGAGGTCTTCAAGCCCTGTACCTATTGGAGTTCTGGCAAAAAAGAGAAGAAGTGCAACTCCGGCAACCAGTGGAGGGAGGGAGAGAGGAAGCATGAGTAGCATTATGAGGGGACGCTGACCGGAAAATCCTCCTCTGCTTAAGACATATCCGGATGGAATTGCAACAAGTGCACACAGTACAGTAGATACGACCGAAGTAATGAGAGAGAGCTGAATTGCATATCTGATCTCGGGTGATGTGAATGTCTGAATGATGCTATCCGCATTGATGAAAGTGAAGAGCCCACCAAGTACAAGAAGAGTAACTCCCCCTGAAAAAAAGGCGAGAATTGTTGTGACTGGGTAAAATATTTTATTCATCCGGATTTCCTGTCGTTCCTGGTGCCTATTTCTCACTTATTCAATCCAGGGATGATAAAAGAGAAGTGAAAAAGGAATTTGTATCATCAATCCGAAAAATTGGTTATCCCTTTCGATCTCAGGGCTGAACGTCTTTATATTGCTCGTCTCCGTATGCCGGGAATTTATACTTCTTGAAAGAATCTTTCCCTGCGTCTGATGCTACATAATCTACAAATTTCTGAGCTTTTTCAGGCTGTTTGGAGAATGTTGTGGCCCCTTCTGCTACAACGAGGACATAATCATTGACATTTTCAACTGGAATAGTGTCCATAGTCTTGTCGCTTATCTGATCCAGTGTAAGAAGTGATACATCAATAGATCCTGCATTCATAGCAGAGACGAGTTCGTTGATGGTTGAGGTTCTCACGACAACATTCTTTTCCACAGCGTCAGCAATTCCAAGGTCCTTGAAAAGTTTATCTCCAGTAGTTCCGATCGCTGTTGCTTTTATATCTCCAAGCCCAATCTTGAGACCTGGCTTTGCAAAGTCTTCAACTGAGGTGATGTTCTTAGGATTTCCTTTCTGCACTGCGACGATTGGCACATGGTATGCAATATACTGTGGTTCGCCTACGAGTCCTTTATCTTCTGCTGTTTTATACGCATCAGATCCACCTGCAATTAAAACATCTCCTTTATGGGTGATATCCATCTGACTCAAAAGAGCTCCTGATCCCTGGAAATTGTATACTACCGTGATTCCGGTCTCATTAGTAAATGTTGATCCGATCTCCTGAACCGGTTTTTTGAGACCTGCTCCCGCATAGATGAGAAGTGCTTCAGGATTCTTTGCCATCAGGTCATCAATTGAAACATTTCCACTCTGATTTGCTGATGAAGTTGCATTATCTGCTGCTAATGTCCCCGGTATGAGCAATCCTGTGATAAGGAGGCTCATACATAATAGTAAAATTGATCTCATTACCTTATCTCTCATTATTACCGTATCATAGTTACAACTTCAACATTAAAAAAGGGTGTGATTCACAGTGAGATTTCCCCAAAATTTTTTCTATGGTCTTTATGTCACGATCTTTTATCTGATATTTGTCAATATATGAACAAAAATAATTAATTTATATTTTAAATGAAACCTTAAGATTGAAGGGCAAGTGTATGTATCTTCATCTTCTTCTGAAATGAGAGTGTACGGCTCTGATATCTCGTCCGAAATAATTCAGACATAAGGGAGAAATTGTAGGATTATTAATGAGTGAACGGGTAATTCCGGTATCGGGTGATTTCAGTGAATTACCCTTTTGGAGAGATTTTTGATTTTGATTGTAAGCAGAGGTTCCTGGTTCTTTTGGAAGGATCTGCTTTTTTGATTCAAAGAAGTATACCCGGTATTATGGCCGGAAGGTATTACATTGTGGGGGATTTTAAAATTCTATCTCGAAAAGCAGATTATTGAATGTGTTAAAAAAAGAAGATGATTTAGAATCTGGAATGAGAGCCATTCCTGTTTCCATGTCGACTGAAAGAGTCTCATCTGCATTCCCTTCTATTGGGATCGCAAAGTATTGCATCATCAATGATGTGACAGGTTTCCGGATAGATCAGAAAAATTCGAAAAACTTATGCTGACTCGTGATTATGATACTCTTATAAGCATGGGTTTAGTTTGCCAGATGATTCTATCTAATGTGAGACCCGATCTCTGCAAAATTTTCATGTTATGATAATTATTCTGGTGTAATGTAATCTCTAACATACATGTAGGTCAGGTAATCTGATGGAGTTATCATGAGTAGAATATCTGTAATTTTTATTCTGGCACTTGCTTTGGCAATATCTGCAATGAGCGTATATGGTGATGAACCAGGATTTACCTCACATCAACAATTCGTGACCCAAAATGTAGGTTCTAACCCTGTTGATTTTTCGGGTGCTCCTACGTCCGGAAGAGCGCCGCTCATGGTCATGTTCTCAGATCTTTCAAAAGGAAATCCATCGGGATGGGTGTGGGATTTTGGTGACGGTTATTCATCTGGTGGTGAAGACCCGGTTCATACCTATGCAAATGGTGGGGTATACACAGTACGGTTAACTGTACAATATCCTGATGGGAGTAGTAAGACCCAGGTGAAAGAGAAATATATTCAGGTTAATCCGCTCCCACTTGAAGCAAACTTCAGTGCAGCTCCGCAATCAGGTAAGGCTCCCCTTACCGTGCAGTTCTCGGATCTCTCAACCGGGGGAATGGTCTGGTTCTGGGACTTTGGAGATGGTTCACCAGCAAGTTCGATTCCCGATCCTTCGCATACTTTCACCGGACCAGGCTCCTACTCTGTCACGCTCAAAATAAGTAATGAACAGGGAGAGAGTAAAAGTCACAAAATGGATATTCAGGTTTTATTATCAGAACCGCTATCTGCAGAATTTGTTGGAACACCGAGATCAGGTGCAGCTCCCCTCAGTGTTCAGTTTTCAGATAAGTCCAGTGGCGAGATCAGTTCCTGGATATGGGATTTCGGTGACGGTACCAGAGATTCTATTGAAAGCCCCACTCATACATACATCCACGAAGGCACATATCCTGTAACATTGACAATACGAGACAATCATGGGAACACGGATACTGAAGAGAAATTGCAATATGTATCTGTTCGTAATGAATCTCCCCTAATCGATTCAATCCCAATATCGGCAGGCTGGAATTTTGTTTCAGTTCCTAAAAATCTTGCACCTGGTAAGGATACTGCCCAGATATTTGAGCATATTGATGTTGCCGGGCATAGTGCATTGCAGTATGAACCATCCCAAGGGTGGGTTCCTCTTCTTCGGACAACTCAAATCAAACCGTTTATGGCATTCTGGATATATTCGGCAAAAACTGATTCGGTTCCACTCTCCTATGATTCAACCTCACAAAAGATACAGCCCCGGATGCTCTCGCAGGGATGGAATGCAGTTGGATTTTCTGAAATCAGTTCAGTTGAAGCACGAAAGGCACTCTCATCCATACGTGATGAATGGCAGGACTGTCTCGGGTTCAATGCTACACTGCAGCGGTATGATGGCATGATTGTAAAAGGGGTTAATGATGAAACAGCTGTACATCCATTTGAGGGATACTGGGTATATATGTCAAAACCCGGGACCATTTCAGAAATTAAAACCTAATCCCACCTTTTATTGATAAGAGATTAGTTCCCGAATTACAGAAAAACGAACCCTCATTTTTAGGTTGAACTCGATGCGATTAATTCTCGTCATCAGGTCTCAGCTCATATACTCAAATCTGAACGAATAGTCCACAGAGAAAACAGATCACCAGATCTCCGTGATTCTTCTTCAACGTAATTATCAGAATTATTCAATGCTGGTGAATCAGGCAAAAAAGAAAAGAAAGATTGTTCCCGGTTTAACGGGCTGGCATAAGGAGAGATCTCTCTCCGGCCGGAACGAACTCGCGGATTGCACCCTTTGCAAACTCCTTGCGTGGCTCGCTGAAGTCGAAGACCAGGGATGGGTCTGCGAAGGTGATCTTGATCAGTGGGGAGAGACAGAATCCGTCGCCACGTCCGTAGTGTGAGGAAGCGACGATTGCTGCGTATTCTCCCTGGTGACCCACGTTCATTGCGTAGTTCGGGTAGTTTGGTCCACGGAATTCGCCGATACAGCCTTCGTCTGGCCGGACGGAGAGTGAGTTGGTGGAACCGCACTGGTCCTGAAGGTCGTATCCGAAGAAGCCGAGACGTGACCAGCCTTCCTTGTGCAGGAGCATGGACAGGTACCAGCCGTTCAGACCAGCGTTGGAGTTTGCAGTTGCGATAGAGGTAGAGATACCTGATGCTGCTGCAAGCACTGCTGCACGCTGTGAACCACCGAAGTGGTCTTCCATTGCGGTTGGGAACTGTTCGTACTGTTCCATACCGTTGAGGGTAACCTCGGTTGCAATGTCGTTGACGATCTCCTGGGTTGGCTTGACCTTGTTGTCTGTGCTTGGGGTCTTGTAGTCAACCTTGTACTTGTCCTTGATGTAGTCCATACCGTAGTAGCAGTACTCATCGAGGATGTTGTCGGTGTATGCTGCGGTTGCATACTGGGTGAATCCGACACCACCGGACATGTACGATCCGAGCCAGATCTGATCAAAGAGCATTGCTCCTGCACCGACGACCTCAAGGGTTGATTTGCAGGGGTCGTTTGGATACTTCCGGTTTGCCTGGATCATATCACCGAAGTGACCGAAGAGGATACCACCGGGCTCGTTTGGACCACGTGCACGACGTGCTGGCAGGTGGCTACCCATCTGGATAACACCGGCGTGCTTTGCGGCGTAGGAGAGGTCAGCGACTGCTGCTTCACCGGCGCACATGCGGTATGCAGTGATGAAGGACATACCGATCTGCATTGCAGACCAGCGGCTGGTGGTTCCACCATCACAAGTACGGGAGACGATGGTTGGGATGTGGATTGCCTGCCAGAGTGACTTGCCGACTGCTGCCTTGAGTTCCTCTGCCTGCTTTGCCGGGAAGAGTTTGTCGACATCAAGGACGAACTGCTTCTCGAGCTGGTCTGCAAGTTCGGAGTCTCCGGTGAAGACCTTACAGTAACAGTCGTCTACGACTGATGGGTGGGTCTCGACCATGTGTTCCTGAACCACTGCTGCGCCTGGCATTGCGTGGTTGAGGATGTGGAGGTACTCATTGATGGTTTCAGGGGTGATTTCCTTGCCGAGACGCTTCTGCAGGGTGTTGTGGGCGAGGTCCATTGAGACGATGATAGTCCGGCGGATATCATCCCACATCTGCTGCATTGCTGGGTTGTTGACGAAGTGCAGGTCGTCACCCTCTACGAAGGTTCCGGTTCCGGAGACTTCGTAGGTCATGAGCTGACGCTGACCCATTGGCAGACCACCGAGGTGGCAGCGGTTGGGGTCGTACATGGAGATACCACGGCGGAGTTCAACCTTCTTTGAGGCTGCCATGAACTCGCGTTTTCTCGGGGACTGGTTTACACCGTCAAAGTTGTAGAAGCTGGTCTTGGTGTCCTGGACATCTCCCTCAAATTTCTCTTTCAGAGCCTTGAGGAAAAGTTTCTGTGCTCTCTCAATTTTTGCCATGTATGATGCCTCCTTACTCAACCGGCATGAAGCCGTATTTGGTCCTCAGGGAGTGAATGCGCTGAACGTATTCGACGTATTCTGGGTCGTCACGGAATGCGGTACCGACGAGTGAGTGGAACATGGTCGTGTTTGCCTTGAGCCATGCTTCGTCCATTGGCTTGCCGACTGGGACTTTCTTGTCGAGTGGAACACCAATCTGGTCCTTGACGTACTTGACAACTCCTCCATCGAGCACACACCGCTGCAGCATATCGAACATCATACCATCTTCTGCAAGACGGAGTGAGTGACCGTGCACAGTTGCTCCACGAATACCGACACGTGCCGGGTCGAAGAGGTTGGTGTTGATCAGGTCGGATGCGATCTTTTCGAGGTCACGCTCACGTGATTCGACGATCTGACGGCCAGACAGGGTTCCTGGGTCGATACCACGGTAGCGGTACATCTCGACGTAGGTTCTCTGGTATGGCTGGGATGGTGCATTGAACATAGAGTCAGCGAACTGGATGTACCGAACACGGTCTCCAGCCTTTGCTCCCTCGGTTGGGCTGACAATCTTACGGATTGGACAGTCTGGCTCTCCCTGCTCTGCAAGTGGTGGGTGAGCGGTTGGGTATGCCTGACCGGGTGCACGGTGTCCCATGATCAGGACAATCTCCTCATCCGTGACGTCACGGATCTTCTCAAGCTTTACGCCGGGGTTCATCTGCTTGCGCCGGTTTTCGGCGACAATAGAATTACCTGGACCATACTGTGGTGTATATGCCATTGTTTTATCTCTCCAAATCAGATGATTTCATCAATCTCATAACTGCATGAATGACGTCTGCAATCTTCTCGCGTGACGGGGTCTGTCCTCTTGTAATACCACTTACGATCTCCATAACCGTTCCTTTCGTCTGGATATGGTGTTCTGGTGGCATCACGTACGCCGTTTTAATTCCTTCACGTGCGAAGTCCTCATAATCGATGGGAGCCTGACAGACCACTACGGCCGGAATGTCGCAATCTCTCAGAATAGATCTTACTTTTGCGACCACGTGTGATCTGACGTTTCCATGGTGCAGGACCGCTACTTTATGGCGGTTAATCTGGGAAACCTCCTTCTCGTTCAGACCAAAATATGCACCGAGTACATGACCGGCACTCTTCGGAGCATCAGGGGGAATGCCGCTTCCGGCATTGAGGATCATCGTACTGATGCTGTATTCAACCCCCTGTGCCCGGAGAGCTGATGTTATATCACATACTGGTTTGGTGACGTGTCTTCTGCCGGGAGACATCCCGACGATGATCACATCGGGATACCGACACTCTGATATTGTTCCCCTCTGGGCAAGAGCTCCTCCTTTGCCCATGCCGGCGCTCTCCCGGCAGTCTACTATCTGAGTGACACGTCCTATCGGCATTATTTGGTTCCTTGAATAAGGGTGGGTCCGGTCTTATTCTTCGGGTCAACGATCCCGATCATCATTTCATCTGCCCCGGGACCGTATTTTGCATAATCGGTCTGAGTCGGCGTGGATCTCATGAACTTTCCTTCCTTAAGTCCGTAGGTAAAGTTCACAAAGACCTCCCTGCACGCCTCGTCGATCCGGGGGACGATATCCCGGGTCTCAAGTTCAAGAAGGATGGTTCCGACCTGCACCCGCAGGTCGACATCGGTTCCTCCCACAACGATTCGGACACGACCGGAATGGGGGTTTGGAAGACCCCTTGCGGGGCCATAGGGGACGAGCTGAGGAATACTGGGTCCGTTTATTACAATCCGGCGGATACCCTCTATTGCCACCAGCTTGTTGAGGATCTTCTCAACCGTTTCAGGTTTTAAAAGGCGTTCGGTGACAATCCGACACTGCGGGAATTCTGCCTCGCTCATTATGCAATCCTGTATGTGAATTACACTCCGTTAGCTACGTGCTGGATTGGGGTGTTGAACTCTGGAATCTTACCGAAGGTCTCTCCGTAGATCTTGGAGGTTGCCTCTGGTGAGAACATCTGGGTTCCTGCATCAAGTGCACAGGCTGCCACGATACATGGCATACCTACACCGGCTGCGTGCCTGGTAACGACGTGGTTTCCGTTGAAGGTTCCCGGGCCACCGCCACCATAGATTGAGTGGCTGAAGAACGAGAATCCTACTGCTACTCCCATTGTACGGCCGTAGTCACAGCCTGGCAGACCAGTCTCGTGCTCGAGAAGGTCGTTGAAGTACAGGAGGGTGGAAGATACTGCCTGTGCGAACCGGCCTGCACCACAGTTTACCATGGTTGCAGCGAGGGTTCCTGCTGCGGTGTATGCATTCCAGAGTCTTGGATCCTTGGTCTCGTAGAATGTGTATCCAGAGGGTCCCTTCTTTCCTGCGGTGATAACCTTGTCTTCGAGTGCCTTCTCAACGAGGGACTGAACGACGGTTCCGACGGTACCGGTTGCGCCGTTCTTCTTGACGAGGTCATATACCAGGTTGTTTGCATTCAATCCCTGGTATGCCAGGAGGAGAAGTTGTGCACGCTCGAATGGGCCGATTGCGGCTCCCATCTCGAACTCTCCAGCGTGCTCAAACACTGCTGAGAGTGCTGCACCCTGCATTGCGTTCTTGCTGGTCATCATCACGGCGTGGTTTGCCGGGATGTTACGGAGTGCGTATCCGAGACCTTCGTTGTTCTGGGGAATGGAAAGGATAGATGCACAGTTGCTGCCGACCATGTCCATGGTCTGTGGGTAGGTACCCCAGAAGGCTGCCTTGACCATGGAACCGTCGAACATGTTTACATTAAACTGGTCGATGGTTGCGTAGGTTGCTGCTGCTGCGACTGAAGTGATTGCTGCATCGTAGGTTGCTGCGGCCTGGATACGAGCACTTGGGACAGTGACGAGCAGGAGTTTGCCGCCATTGAACTCACGGATCTCGGTATCGTCGCCTTCTTCAACCTGGATCATCTTGAAGATTTTCTCCTTGATTGCACCGGCGTTTCCGGAGATATCAAGGTTCATCTCACGACCCTTAATGAAGTTACCCTTACCAATTGCTCCGGTCTTCAGTGCTGCCTCTGCTCCTGCGAGGTTGACTGCGACTGTCCGCTTGGTCAGGTCAATCATCTTTTTCATGCCAGGGTTCACGAGCGGGCTGATCTTTTCAAGAGCTACACCGCTTTTCAGCAGTTTACCCTGATCATCATAGAGATCAATAGTGTCGGAAAATTTTGCCATATGGTTCCTCCGATGTTCCTTTCAAACCTGTACGATTCGTTCACTGAATACTGCGTAAGGCGAATCACTGTGTGGCTGAAATCACTCGTACATGTCCCCAAAGGGACTGAAGATAAGTGGGAATCTGTTAATATAACTGTTTCGGTTTGATTTTAGAATAAACTTTTTATGCAAATGCCCATTTTTGCGGTTTATTTGAGATATTAATAAATATAAATTTGGGGTTTATGGTGATCATTGTTATGTAAAAAATGATTAAGGAAATTTTGTATTACGTTTCATTCAATACGTCCGATCTCATTTGGCGCCCTGATGATTTGAAAATTATGGTCTGATATTACTTGGATATATCATCATGATGTTTATAATGGTATCTTGCGGATAAATTAGGTGCCATGGTCTTAACGTTTTGAATGATAATAATGAGAAAGAAGTAGGGATGTCCCGAATTTGTCATAAAAAGGACGATTGGGAATTATTCATTAGGGAGGGAGGCGAATGAAAAGGTATCTGGTAACTGGTGGAGCTGGTTTTATCGGCTCTCATCTCTCTCGTGCTTTGCTGGCTCGAGGTGACAGTGTTGTAATCTTCGATTCATTGGATTCTGGAAATCTGGCGAATATTACAGACTTACAAAAAAATCCACATCTTGAGTTTATTGAAGATACTATTCTGAATAAAACCCGGTTGTTATCAATATGTTCTCATATTGATGGGATTTTTCATTTAGCTGCTCTGGTTTCTGTTCAGAGGTCAATTGATGATCCAGAATTAAACCATTCTATTAATGTGGATGGGATGTTTAATGTTCTCGAATCTGCCAGAAAGGAAAAGGTTCCAAAAATTGTATTTGCTTCATCCGCTGCACTTTATGGAAATGCCTATGTTCCACCACATAAGGAATCATTTCCTCCTATCCCCCTTTCACCGTATGCAGTGGGGAAAAATCTATCCGAAATGTATTCATCCGTATATTCATCCCTGTATGGTATAGGATGTGTGTGTCTTCGCTTTTTTAATGTATATGGCCCTTACCAGGATCCGTCATCCCCGTATTCTGGGGTCATCTCCAAGTTTCTTGAGGCTGTCACTCAAGAAAAAAATATTATTATCTTTGGAGATGGGGAACAAACCCGGGATTTTGTTTATGTTATCGATGTTGTTCAGGCTCTTCTTCTTTCAATGGATAAAGATGTAAATGGTGTATTTAATGTGGGAACAGGTTTTACATCCTCCATTAATCAGTTAGCCTGTAATATAATTCAACTGAGCAACCGGAAAGTGGAGGTTATTCATATGGAAGCCAGAGGAGGAGAGGTTCGTCATTCGTGCGCAGATATAACTCAGGCACAGGAAAAATTAGGATATTATCCGGGATATTCACTTGAACGTGGTCTATTTGAGACGTATCAATGGTGGAAAGGGACTTAATCCCTCATCCACCATCGGCTCGGGAATTGCTTACTGAGTATTTCATATCCTTCGCCAATTGGTTGAACTCCAGCCGCTTTAAGATCTGCATCAACCATAATTTTTACGAGTTCTGAGAACTTGATCTTGGCTTTCCACCCAAGTTTCTTCTCAGCCCGTGATGGATCAGCAAGTAATGCTTCAACTTCAGTTGGTCTGAAATATTTTTTGTCTATTTTTACGTGTTTCTCGACATCAAGTCCAGCATATGAGAATGCTGCATTTACAAATTCCTGAACGGTATGTGTCTCGCCGGTTCCGATTACGTAATCATCAGGCTTATCCTGTTGAAGAATACGCCACATACACTCGACGTATTCAGGAGTAAATCCCCAGTCTCTTTTTGCTTCAAGGTTACCTAGGTAGAGATATTTCTCTTTTCCTGCAAGAATTGCAGCAATACCCCTTGTAATCTTCCTGGTTACAAATATCTCTCCGCGACGGGGTGATTCATGATTAAATAGAATCCCATTGCAGGCGAACATGTTGTACCCGTCACGATAGTTCCTTGTCATCCAGTAGGCATAGAGTTTTGCACAGGCGTATGGGCTGCGTGGCCAAAAGCAGGAATCCTCATTTTGCGGGGGATCTGTATGGCCAAACATCTCACTTGATGATGCCTGATAAAATTTCACATCAGGGTTACTTCTTCTGATAGCTTCGAGTATACGGGTCGTTCCAAGTGCAGTAACATTTCCGGTATATTCAGGGGTATCAAAACTTACGCGGACGTGACTCTGGGCACCGAGGTGGTATATCTCATCTGGCTTTATATTATAGAGTACATGGGATATCATTTCAGAATCTGAAAGATCTCCGTAATGAAAGAAGATCCGTGCATCCGGCTCGTGGGCATCAACATAGATATGGTCTATTCGCTGTGTGTTGAAAGTTGATGCACGGCGAACCAGTCCATGGACCTCATATCCTTTTGAAAGCAGTAATTCTGCAAGATATGAGCCGTCCTGACCGGTGATCCCGGTGATGAAGGCGGTTTTATGAGACATTGTTCCTATCTAGTTGGGGTTGCAACAAAAAAAGGAATGTGATCATTTGTTCAGAGACTGAATATACCACTTGATGGTTTCCCTAAGGCCAGTTTCGAAAGGAGTCCCGGATTCGAATCCAAACCACTGTTTAGCTTTAGACGTATCCAGGCATCTTCTGGGCTGACCATCCGGTTTGGTGGTGTCCCAGGTTACTTTTCCTGTGAAGCCAGTCTCTAGATTTTTGGTTATTATCAATATTTTGATGGAAATGGAGATCTTTCGGCACATTATCTCTTCATAGGGATATGAACGCTAAAACCAGTAGAATAGTTACCTTTATTATTTGTATTTATAGTATTGCGTTATATGCATCTTTAGTTGCATTTGCACATCGCTCCCAAGTGAACTCCTTTGAGCGGGTAAGATTATACATAATATGCTCATCCTGAATTGATTCATCTGTAAAAATGGTTTGAATTTTTACCGCAAGGTCTTCAAAATTATCAGGTTCAACCATAATTCCTTCAGATCCCACAATTTCTGGAAGCGATGATTTGTTTGATACAATTACTGGCGTTCCACATTTCATTGCTTCAAGAGGGGGAAGACCAAAGCCTTCATAATTTGAGGGAAAAACAAACACACTAGCTGCGCTATAGAGGATGGGGAGGTCTTCATAGGGTACAAATTGAAGGTAATGGACATTTTCATTCAATTTCAAGGAATCTACTAAGGAAAAAACTTCCTGATATTTCCAAGATTTTTTTCCGGCGATGACCAGATCTATATCAGAATTCTTTTGTCTAATTTTGTGATAAGCCTTAATTATTGTAGAAATATTTTTTTTGGGTTCGATTGCCCCGACAAAAAGAATAAAGGGATTAATTAAGTTGTATTTTTTACGTAGAGATCGAATCTCTGATTGGGTTGAGGGATGGAAATGGTCTGATACTCCAAGATGGGTAACATGAATTTTATCAGGATCAACATGGTATTTTCCGACAATATCTTTTTTTGTGTACTCCGATATTGAGAGTATTAGAGATGCTTTCCGCAGGATATTAGGTAGATAAATTCTTGATTGCATAGCGTAAAAAGGTGTAACGTATGAAGGATATAGTATGGGAATCAAGTCATATATCGTTATTGCGTACTTTTTAGATATTGAAGGCGAAATGGGGTATTGTCCAATATTATGAAGGATATCGACCTTTTTCAAGGATCGTTTTGCTAATGTTAGACTTTTGCTCCAAGAATAATACCAATATGGTCCAGGTATTATATTATGATCCACAATTCGACATCCATCGATTGGATCACCATCAGGGTGTTTTATAATTTCAATATCAAAGTCTGGTTTAAGTCTTTCAATAATCTGGAATGAGTAAGTACCCATACCCGTAGAATTTTTTTTTAGGTTACCTGTGGTAATACCAATGGTGTTCATAAAATTTTATTTCCCATACTCAATAACTGAGTTATACACTTCCAGGGTTTTGGAAGCAGTTTTTTTCCAAGAGAATTTTTTTGCTCGATCTAAACTATATAACGAATATTGATGATGGAATTCTGGATCTGATAAAAGTTTCAATATTAACTCTGAAAGTTGTTCATAATCATTTGGATTAATCATAAGGCCTTCCTTTCCCATGATTTCAGGGAGGGAGGAGACATTTGATGTAATAACAGGTGTACCGCATTTCATTGCCTCTAACGGGGGCAAACCAAAACCTTCATAACGTGAGGGAAAAACAAAAACCTCAGCGGATGAATATAGAGCTGGGAGATCTTCATACGGAACAAAATTCAGGATATGTATCTTTTTTGATAAATTAAGGGATTCGATTAGTTTAAATACAGTTTCGAATTTCCATGCTTTCTTTCCTGCAATAACCAAATCAAAATAGGGGTTAGATTTTTGGCATATATAATATGCTTTGATAAGTAATTCGATATTTTTTTTGGGTTCAATTGCTCCAACAAAGAGAATAAATGGATGGTTTAAGTTATATTTTTGTTTTATCCTTTTCTTCTCCTCTGGAGATGATGGATTGAAATGATTCGATACTCCAGAATAGATGACTTCAATTTTTTGGTCTGGTATTTTATAGATTTTAAGAATATCATCTTTTGTATGATTTGAAACAGTTATGATTTTCGAGGCTCTTTTAAGCATATATGGATAATATAATTTTGCTTGAATTGAAAAAATTGACCCCACATATTGAGGATAAAGTATTGGAATTAAATCGTGAATTGTTACAATATAATTATGTCCTATGTTGGGTGACACAGGATATTGGGCAGGATTATGAATAATATCTAATTTTTTTAAGCTTTGCTTTTTTAATGAAAGTGCCTGACTCCATAATATGTGGGAAAAAGACCGGCGGGGTATGGAAGATAAAATTGAAGAACATCCTAATACATCATCACCAAATGGATGTTTGATAAGAGTAAGATCGGTATTTTTTTTAAGGTCTTCTATTAACTGGAATACGTAAGTTCCGATTCCAGATTTATTTTGTTTTAGATCTCCAGTTATTAAGCCTATTTTAATCATAATAAAAATAAAAGGAAAATTCTCATAGTTTTCAAAAAGACATTTAGTTTGTAAATATTATAGAAGGTTAAATCAATGATTCATAGTTATTAGTATCCCTCATAATATCAAACCGATCTGCAATTTGTTATTCCTAATTATATTATTTATTAATTGATTTCATATATTAGGATTCAGATTTTTATAATAAATAATCATTTAATCCTTCCTGGTAAAACTCTAAATAATTTTTCACCATTACATCAATACTATAGTTGAGTAATACACGCTCTCTAGCACAGTGTCCCATTTTGGCTAGTAATTCTTTTTCAACCAGAACATTTTGAATCGAATTAGCCATATGTAAGGGATCATTGTTTTGAATAAGTATCCCTGTGATCCGATCTTCAATTAACTCAGGAATAGCTCCATTTCCCGTAGTAATTACGGGTAACCCACATGACATAGCTTCAAGTATGCTCATCCCAAAGGTCTCATCCTTTGAAGTGTGTATGTATAGATCTGCTGCTTGGTAATACTTGTTTACCATTATTTCTTCTTTTTGATAAGGGACTTCTTGAATAACAATAGAATTAACTACTTCAGTTCGATTCATACCACCAAGGATTAAAAAAATTATTTGGCCTTGAATTTGATCTCGTGAGAGATACTTTAAAGACTGTCTTAAAAAGTCCCAATTAAACTTTTTATTATCAAAACCTCCCTTAGATGTCATTATCAGTATTTTAGCAGAAAGTGGGAGTCCTAATTTTTCTCGAATTTTTTCTTTGTTACCTGGGGAGAAAACCGTTGTGTTGATTCCATGAGGGATGACACGTGATTTGATAATTGCTGGGCTGAGTATTGAATTATTAATATTGTCTAATACCCATTTACTTGGAGTAATAAGATAAATGCGGGATTTTTTAAAAATATCTTTCTTTTTTTCCCAGTTACTATGAAAAGAATTTGGAAAAAGCGTTTTGATTTTTGATCGGATAGGGCAATCATCACACCCATGTTGCCATTTCATACAAGAAAAAAAACTAGCACAATATCCAGTAATTAACCAATAATCATGGATCGTTAAAAAAATTGGAAGTTTGCTAGATAATTGAGGAATCGCTTTGATATCAAAATAATCCTCATGAAGATTGTGAAGATGAAGGATTTGTGTATCTTTTTTAAAATCATCAATTATGGTATATGATGATGGGTAGGGAATATTTTCATATCCAGCTAATGTTTTGAAAAAATAGGGGGTTTGAGTAATAAAACATTGAAATAATGATAAATGCCTTGGATTATACAAAATAGGATATTGACTTTTTAAAAGAAAGTCTTCGATAGTGAGCCATACCTTCTCTCTGACAGACCCCTGTTTTGGAGAAGGTATTTGAAAAACGAGTTCATTTTCGGTTTTTTTTCGCCCTACCAACAGAGATACGTCGTTTCCTCTTTTATTTAATTCATCAAGTAATGTTACTACTATTTTTTCCGCTCCACCACCTAAATCAGAATTATTTATAAGCAATATTTTCATTATTTACCGTTTCCTTATCTTTCCTAAATTAAATAAAAATATATATGTGGTGTTACATATGTTTATTTTGTTGAATATACTATCAATTGGGGATGTATTCACAAAATTTTAAGACGTATTTACTTTCGACAGAAAACCCAAATATCGGGATTGGAGGTAAAAATACACATCTCCTTTTGTTAGAACGTGGATTTCAACATATAGGACTTCAATATTTAACTATATATCCATCTGAAGTTTTGTTCTCTAATGATTCACCGATAAAGCAATTTAAACGCATGATTAAATATAAAGATAGGGCCGCCCTATTATCACCAATATTTAGACATATTTATGCTTTGTATGATTCAATAACTCCGGAAATACAAAAGATATCTACCCCTCCAACGGTTATCTTTCATTGTCATGATGTGTTAACACTTTCTATGGTTAACCGATATTTTCCAATGCAGCAGTGTGTAAAAATCTTAACTGTTCATGGATATTATACTCAAGAGATAATTGATGACTCTTTATTAGAAAAATCAATTGCTATAAAAAAATATTATAATTCTTGCATGAACATTGAAAAAGATGCAGTATATGCATCAGATCATATTATTGCAGTTGATTCAAGGATTAAAGATTATTTAATAAACAAATTCTCGTATAAACCCTCCAACATCTCAATATTTCAAAATGCCACAGATACTGATACTTTTTGTCCTGTGACATATGATCTAAAAAAGAAACTACGTTACAAATATGCGCACAAAAATGATGATATTATAATATTTGTTCCACGTCGTTTGGTTCCCAAAAATGGCGTTGAATACGCAATAAAAGCTATTCAGATGATAAAACAACCATATGTAAAATTGGTTATTGCTGGAGATGGGTTATTAAGGAAAGAATTGGAAGGCATCTCTAATGGCGATGATCGTATAATATTCCTTGGAGAAGTGCCTCACAACCAAATTGTAGACTATTATCAATTATCAGATATTATCCTTGTTCCTTCCATCACTTCAAATGATATTCAGGAAGCGACTTCTCTTTCTATGCTTGAAGGAATGGCATGTGGAAAGACCGTAATCTGCTCTGATATTGGAGGGATGCAGGAAGTATTAAAGAATAGTAAGGCGGGATTCTTAGTTCCAGAAAAAAATCCAGAAAGTATCGCAAATATCATCCAAGATATCATATTAAATCCAGAATTAGAAAAGTATGGAAAAATTGCACGATCCTATGTAATGGAACACCATTCCTATATTTCATATGCAAAACGTCTAGAAGACTTGTATCATTCCACTATGAAAACGAAGGGATTATTATGAAAAATCCGCGAGTTTCAATTTTGATGCCAACACATAACGATGAAGAAACAATTGTAGAATCCATAAATTCAGTAATATATCAAGATTATCAAAATTGGGAACTAATTATAATTAATGATCATTCTGAAGAAACTGATGCTATCATTTCACAGTTCAAAGATAACCGAATAAAATATCTACATAATTCGGGTGATATTGGGCAGTTAAATGCAATAAATTATGGAGTACCCTATATATCTGGCGAATTGGTTACATTTCTACATTCAGATGATCGTTTTAATTCATCCTCCTCTCTGATAGAATGTGTACAGCATTTTCAAGATATTACTCTTGATGGGATTTATTCAAACCTTCGTATAATAAATGAAGAAGGATATTTTACTGGTTTCCTAAGGACAGTACCAAGTGTGAGTAAAAATTTATTAAATGGTATCTTTTTATTACGTGGATCCAATATTGTATCTGATGTTTTTTTTGTAACAAAAGATGTATTTTTGAGTGTTGTATTAAATAATTATTTATTTTGGAATATGCCATACTGGTTTTATGAAAAAACAGATGACAAAAAAAAGATAGGTGTTAACACAGAAAAAATTGTAGATAAATCTACGAATAGTCTTAAGGTTCTAAATTTAAAAAAAGTAAAACCTTGGTATGATTATAGAGTTTATAAGAATAATTATATCAAATCTGAAGTAGGAAAGTTTGAAACATTTAATGGGATGCTGAGAACAACATTAGTCTTAAGCTGCTTTATTGATGAATTTCCTTTTTCGAGGCTTCCCCGAATTACAGAATATTTAATAAAAAAATATGGCTTTTCTATTTCACGAAAACGTAAGTATTCGGGTTCATATTTTGATTTAGTATGCTCAGTATATCGTGGAATATATGGAGAGGGATGCGTTAGTATGAATACATATTTAAAAGCAATTTTAGATTATTATCAAAATTATCCATCATCTAACGAAATAAAAATTCCAACTGAATTGATTAGGAATTGTAATAATTGGTATAAAGGGTGTGATGCAAGAAAGTTTTATCTTGATGTTATCAGTGAAGGAAAATTGGATCCCTTATATATATATATTTTTAAACATGCAAATGAGGGGTTTAATATAATAAATATTAACAGAAAGGAGGATCAGTCTAGAATGATTGATCTGTTGAAATTTTTAAATATTATGGCACGTGTTGAAGTAATAGATTTTCAATAACTGGTTTACCTCCCCCCAAAAAAAACATGGAATGATTAGAATATGAAGATTGGTATTATCCTTGGAACAAGACCCGAAATAATAAAAATGTCTCCAATAATTCGTTATTGTGAGAAATTGTCTATTCCATTTTTTATTCTGCATACTGGGCAGCATTACAGTTATGAAATGGACTCTCTTTTCTTCAAACAATTAATGCTCCCAAATCCCACATTTAATCTTAATATTGGTTCGGGATCTCATGCTGTGCAGACTGCCAAAATTCTAATTGGTGTTGAAGAAATCATTTCCCGTGAACATCCGAGCATAGTTTTGGTTCAAGGTGACACAAACACTGTTCTGGGAGGTGCCCTAGCAGCAGTGAAACTACACATCCCCATTGGACATATTGAAGCTGGTCTGAGAAGTAACGATAGAACGATGCCAGAAGAAATAAATCGAATTGTTACAGATCATTTGTCTAATTATCTGTTTACTCCAACGATTTGTGCACAGAACAACCTCATTAGCGAGGGTATCCAAAAGGATAAAATTTTTTCCGTGGGGAATACGATAGTAGATTCCGTTAATTATAATCTATCGATTGCTAACTCACAATATTCTCAAATGAATATTTATTCATTAAGTCCGAAGCAGTACGTTCTTGTTACCCTCCATCGAGCAGAAAATGTTGATTCAGTTAGCCGATTAAAAAAGATTTTCCAAGGATTGACTTCAATAATTAACGATTATAATTACCCTGTGATATTGCCTGTTCACCCACGTACCAAAAGAATGATTGAGCAAGAAAAAATTTCTTTTGGTAATATTCTCCTTATTAATCCTGTGGGCTACCTAGAGTTCCTCAACCTTGAATTTAATGCAAAAATTATACTTACCGATTCAGGAGGGGTTCAAGAAGAGGCCTGTATTCTAGGAGTTCCTTGTGTAACAATACGTGAAAACACGGAGCGTCCAGAGACTATTGAGGTTGGATCTAATATTCTGGCAGGAACAGAACCAGATTCAATAATTAGATGCTTTTGTGCGATGCTCGAAAAAAAATATGAATGGTCTAATCCATATGGAGATGGGAAAGCTGGTGAAAGAATTGTTGAATGCTTAAAAACTAAATTGTTGTGATTTTGATCTCAATACAAAACGACATAATTAATTTTCATAATGATCTTTATTAGTCATAAGGTATACTCCATTTTCAAATGCCCCAGTGATGGAGTCGAATAAGGAGAAATGATTACTTATTTTCCCCCATATCTTGACCGTGAGTATTTTTATTTCCCACATGGATAGAATATGTCAAAGAATTCCAGATGTTCAAGTGAAATTAACCTACTTTCCTACCTGCCGCCCGAAATTCGGGTTGTAAGGTGTTTGAGCCATATGACCCAACTTTGCCACTAATCAAAATAAATGTGTTATTAGTGATGTTTGAATCCTCCAAAATATGAAGCATATCTCAACGAAATTCATCAAAAATAGCGCTATCGAATTTGACAGTTACGATTTATTCGTGGATGAGGAATACAAAAAAAGTTCATTTACTCCAATTTTGATGCCATCATCACGGTAATTTTGGATCATAAGTAGGTGGTTACATTAAGTTTTGATGGAAAAATCTTCAACTGTCAAATACAGTTTCCTGATGAAATTCAGGGAAAATTTGATGGTAATAGTGGATGAGCTCATTGAGTCTCAAAGTCAAAGTGGCAATGTTAGGAGTGTGACAAGAGGTTGGTATTCAGATTGCGTAATGCTATTCTATCCGTTCGGAATA
>NZ_QGMY01000020.1 GCF_003173355.1 Methanospirillum lacunae
CCCAACTTTGCCACTAACAAAAAATAAATGAGTTCTTAGTGATGTTTGAATCGACCAAAATGCAAACAAAACTAAGAACTAATGAACTTGAGCCAAATGAAAATATATCCTTTCCTATCGGTACCATTTTCCTCGTTGATAGGCTGTATGAAGTCCTGAACTTTATCGATATCTTCGGGAAACACAAGACAAGAGGTATCGATATCAATAATCTACTTAGAGCCCTCATCAGTTACAAATTAACGGATAACTTCAGCATTAAAAGAGCTCACGAGTGGATCAACCGGCCAGAGGTGCTTGCAGAATTTTCCCTCCCTCCCTTCAGCGAAAGAACACTTTACCGGGTTCTTGAAATCCTTGGTGCTAATCGGGGTGTAATCATCTCTGACATCCAGGATGTCCTATTTTTGAGGTATTATTTTGAGCACACTAACGCCAACATGGACTGGACCAGTATAGTCCTTCATGGTAATGAAGCCCATCTTGGAAAGTATGGGTACAGTCGGGATCATCGACCCGATAAAAAACAGATTACCGTTGGCGTTACAGAACTTTCCGACCCAATCAATATCCCAATTGGAATGACAATTGAACCTGGTAATCTCAATGATCAGACCCACTTCAAGAAGACATATCGGCAATCACGGAACCGGTTGAGGGAGGGTTCTCTGGTGATATTCGATAAAGGAGCGAACAGTGTCATCAATACCCAGATGATACGTGCAGATAATCTCCAGTATATCACCGGAAAGAAACTCAACAAGAGCGATGACAAGATAATTGCTGAATTTGAAGCCTATAATCCTCAGATTATTAATAAAGAGTCAGGGATTTACGGAATTAAAATTGAGAAGCCGAATAGTACTAACTATCTCTACTTCTCAGAAAAGCTTCAGAAAGAACAGTTAGAATCCAGAGCCCGAAAAGTCATCAGGGAGATAAAAGAAGCAAAGGCCATCCAGGATAGTATAGACAAGAATAAGGCTCTTCCAAAACGATTCAGGATAAATAATCTTCTTGTGGATGTAGACTACTCCATCCAGACAAAACTGATTGAACTCTCCGAAGATGATGCCGTTAAGCTTCTTGAAGAAAAGTTCATCACAGGGAGAGAGGGATTCTTCTGCCTGAAATCGAGTAAGAATTTGACACTTACTGAAGCCCTTCTGACATATCGGAAAAAAGACTCAATTGAGAAGATATTCAATTCTCTCAAAAATGAGATCGAGATCAAACCATTACGTGTATGGACCGATAACAGTATTTACGGGGCGTTAATTATCGGATTTATTTCGCAGATACTTGTCTCGCTGATCAGATTTGAGATACCAGAACTGAAGCACACGTCAACAAAATTCATCAAAACCGCATTATCGAATTTGACAGTTACGGTTGATTCCTGGATGAGGAAGACAAAAAGGTTCATTCACTCCAATTTTGATGCCATCAACACGGTTATTTTGGACCATAATTGGGTGGTTACATGAAGTTTTGAGGAAAAAACCTTCAACTGTCAAATACAGTTACCAGATGAAATTTGGGTCAAATTTGATCGTGTTAGTGGATGAGCTCATTGAGACTTGAAAGTCAAAGTGGCAAAGTCAGG
>NZ_QGMY01000021.1 GCF_003173355.1 Methanospirillum lacunae
TTGCAACATCGCTGTTCACAGTTCGGGCTCCCATCAAACGGCCTCTTATGTTGAACATTAAAGGTTATATACCTTTCCAGGCATCTACCCTCGCAGTTCAACAAAACAACCGCGTTACACGCTCGTGGTGAGCGTGGGATACAATAATAGATCACTAGCACATATAATTGTTTCTCATGCGCTGAGTGAGAGAACACGAAAGTTTACAGGAAATAGACCCAAATACTGCAAAATTTAAAAAAATATTAAATGAATTTATCTTGTCATTTTAAGAAAATATTCGAAATTTTTGAGATTAATATTCAATATCTAGAGAGACTAGAGGTCTCATGAGCGCAGATAGCATACTGACTATACTGCTGAATGACAAGGGAAGAATCAACACTTGCCCACCTGCATGAATAAGTTTCACGCGACCAAGATGACCTTGAATACTGAAAAAAAATCTCAAACCGGGTGAAGAGAAAATTTAAACGAACATATGTTATTCACGAAAACCTCTTTTTTTGCTGGCGGTTTTATCGATTAAATACGAAGGAGAAAAAATACAATATTAACAGTTATGAATTCAGATATCGGGTACCTGGTAGGAGCAGTTGGAACCTTCTTTGCTATCCTTGATCCTTTCGGCAATCTTCCTTTTTTTATTGCATATACCAAAAACATTGATCATTCTACTAGGAAGAAAACCGCCCTTACATTATCAACGTTCATTTTTTTCGCCATGGCATTCTTTCTCTTTTCAGGACAAGCGGTTCTGAATTTCTTTGCTATTTCAATACCCGCGTTTCAAATTGCTGGGGGAATTATTCTCTTCGGAGTAGGTTTATCGATGATGAGTGGAACCCACACCACCACCATGAACCAGATTATTGGCGATACAGGAACTGGAGGTTCAATCACAAATACCGAATCCATACTTCCAAAAATAATAATCCCACTTGGGATCCCACTTTATGTAGGACCTGGATCAATTGCTGCTGCAGTTCTTTTTGGCAGTAATGCACCCTCATCAATAGCATTTCTCGGTGGATTACTGATTATATTCAGTATTGTTCTGATTATCACTATTCTCAACCTCAGTTCAGATCTGCTAGTCCAGCTCCTTGGAAGGCAGGGAGTTGAGATATTAGTCAGATTGATGGGATTAATTCTGTCAGCAATCGCAGTGCAATTAACACTGGAAGGGATTACGGGAGCGATTATTCATACCATTATTCCTGCTATAAACGGAATATAAACTAAACTCAACCTTTGTTCTCACAAATTAATCCACCTTTATCAGGCGAGTTTTACAAGGTTCCTGTAAGCCTTCAGAGATTATGATTATCATCAATCACAGTAGGAAAATTAAGTTTCGTCAGATTGAGTAGCAGGAATATGTGATAAAAAAAGCGATAGGATAATTTCAATCAAATCCCTCTTATCAAAGACACACAATTTTCGGGAACTTTTTTTTGATTCCAGTAAATCTTCTCATCTATCTGGCCCAGATAATGGTCCCTACATTCTCACCGATAATTGCCCGGGTTATCATCCCTTTTTTGTGCCCATTAACGATCTGTATACATGGAATGCTACGTGACTCAAGCATAATCTCAAGGAGTTTCCGCTCAAGAACGAGATCTTCCATATCCATCTCGATTAGTTCACTTGCAGTAATCTCTGGAATCAGTTCCGCATCCGGATATTTAAGTGGATGTTTGTCATACAGACCGTCAACATTTTTAGCGAGAATACAGCGCTTGGCTCCGAGCACTTCAGCTGCCAGGAATGCACCAGTATCAGTCCTATGTGGGGGGATACCACCATTTGAGCGTTCAGATGGGTGTTCATATAGACCATATGGCGGTGTACCATGAGTTACAGGGAGTGCCCCCATTGCGAGAAGTGTTGGTAGTTCTAAAAGATCAGTTGTGTGAATTCGTTTGGCCTGCCATGGTGAAAGAAGTGTTGCCATCATGAGAGCGTTCTGTTCTGATATCTTGCTGGTTAGTTCAGCTAGAACACCAGTTGGCATCCCAAGGTCAAGTCCGATGTCCATCATATGTCGAACTCTTACTCCCCCACCGGTGATAACAAGCATCTGATGGTGTTCAGAAAGAGAACCCAGTTCTTCGACAAGAGGCAGGACCACATCACGACCGTAATCGATAATACCATGCCCGCCTATCTTAACTACATTCAGCTCAGGAAGGATTCTGACCAGAGGACGTTCTTTATACTTCTCAAATAGTTGTTTTCTGACCAGAGTCTCGCCCTGGAGTTTGTTTGGAATGTCATGTCTCTCGTGCATACGGCACCTCAATAGTATTAAGTAGATTGAAGTTATATAGATACATTTGCTGACATAACAGTTGGTATATCCAGCTGTTTGTTGTCACAAAGAATTACCAAGAGGGTGAATCAAATGAAAATTTACATAAGGGAACGTCAGAAAGTCGGGGAGGGCGTCAGACAACCACAGTTCAGAGTTGTTGCTGTTACTGGAGGACAGCTCCAGATCGAAGCGACTCACTTTAGAAAAGTTGAGATCGAAATGATCGCAAAAGATGTCGGCGCTGAACTCATATACCTTGAACAGGTTCCTGATGATCAGAAGAAGAAACACTAATTTTTTCAAAACACTTGTATCTTTGAATAATAAATAGTGAGAGAGGTATGCCAACTCTTTCGGTTGATATTTTATTTAAGGCGGCTGTACAACTATTTTTTACTGAGGAACATGCTATCAGCCTGACCTTTACTGATAAGGGAATTCGGATCAGATTTCCAACGACAAGGAGGCTGGCAGAATATCTTAACGTCCCACATTATTACATTCTTCCCTATTTTGCAATGATGGAAGAGCAGGAACTGGTTACCCGTGAAGAACGGGTAGGTATCCACACGACCAATGAGGGGTCGATGAAGATAATCAGGATCATGAAAGAAGATTTTTTCAAAGAAAGCATCCATCTTCTTGGACCAGAAATATTTGAACAGATCTGTAAACAATCAGAAAACTGAATCCATAAAAAAGATATGGCATTTTGAGGATGCTCTGATCATGCCCGATATGTGCATGGGAAGTATCCAGGGTATCTATTTTTGCAGTGAACATGCTCGTTGTTAAACGAGTACATATTGTAACACATCATGATATTTATAATTACTTAAATATTACAACAATCTTGATGAATAGAGTAGTAAAGTGTGATTATTGTAAATAAAAAATTCTTATTTTTCTAAAATTCTAAGTATGTTTTTGCGCGGACATACCTCATCTTATTATATCCTTCCATTACTCCCAAAAATTCCTTTTTTTAATTTACATTTTATCTCTTTTGAGAAATCAACTCATGTGTACAAAAATATGGATAAAATAGAATTTTTTAGATTTTGACACACAGTACGAAGAAATTGCCTACACTGCAAACATAATATAACTTAAGTTTATTTAACCATATGTTAAAATTCAATGATCTTGAAAGTTCACATGATAGTTGATGAAGATGAGTGGAAAATTTCAGGTAACCCGTTCAAGTTGGTTACTAACACTTCTAGTCTGCCTGATCTGTAGTATCGGAATAGTAACTGCAGATACAGGAACAGCAGCCGGATCTACACAAACAGTTACCGATATGACGGGCAACTCAGTTCAGATACCAGCCACAATCGACCGTGTCGCTGATTTCTGGAACGCACACAACGAAGTAGTTCTTATGCTCGGTGCCGGAGATAAACTCGTTGCTACAACGTCTCTCGTTCATGGTATGCCTCTCTTTAATAAAGTGTACCCAAGAATAGGAACCCTTCCTGCTCCGTTTGACTCAACCACTAAAGAAGTGACTGTTGAAGATGTAATTAATGCAAAACCCGATGTAGCAATCTTCTCTGATGGTATGAATAAGAGTGCAGAAAAACTCACGGAAGTCGGAATTCCTTCACTTGTATTCTACTTTACAACATTTGATGATTTGAAGAAATGCTTCCTCCTCACTGGAACTATCCTTGGTGATGGTGCTAAAGAGAAAGCTGAAAAATACAACGATTATCTGGACACAAAATTAGCGGAGATTAAAGGAGTCACTTCAAAGATACCTGAAGACAAAAAATTAAGCGTTCTCCACCTTAACAGTCTGAAACCATTACAGGCTGATGGAAATAAGACTCTTATTGACACCTGGATTAACGTTGCTGGTGGAACCAACGCTGCAGGGAAAGATCTTTCCGGAAACATGAAATCTGTGACAATTGAGCAGATACAATCATGGAATCCAGATGTAATCATCATGATGGGAACGACAAAGGATAAAGAAACAGTCATGAATGATCCACAGTGGAAAGATCTCAAGGCAGTAAAGGATGGTCACGTCTATCTCAATCCAAAGGGTGTATTCTACTGGGATCGCTATGGTGCAGAAGAAGCTCTTCAGATTCAGTGGGCAGCAAAGACATTGTACCCTGATCTCTTCAAGGACCTCGATATCAAGGATGTACTCAAGAAGTTCTACACAGAGTTCTTTGATTACAACCTGACCGATGATGATATTAATTCCATCATGAACCCAACAGAGTAAATAGGATTTTAATCCCAGATTTTTTCCTTTTTAACAAAAAAATTGATGAATAACTAAATAAACAGATTCTCAACCCTGTAGGCTGTTAAACTAAATTTTAAGGTGTGATATCTGATGAGATCACTCATTAACTGGGATGAACTCAGGAATTTAACCCGTCCATCGATTTTTTCAAAAATGAGTGATGAAGAACAGAAAAATCTGTGGAATAATGAGGCTGATTATTATAATCACCTTATAAATATGGAACATCAAGGCACTCTTAATGCCCTGCGGTGTGTCCCTATTTTACCAACAGATTCTGTTCTGGATGTAGGCTGTGGGCCTGGACGCATTACTTCACAATTAGCAAAATTGCAGGGGAAGTAACTGCACTGGATATTTCTGAAAAAATGATGAAAAAGTGCAAAGAAAAAATCGAGGGCTATCCACATGTTCAAACTATTTTAATGGATTGGAATGAAGCAGAACCAGATGTCAATCTTCTACGACATGATATTGTGATTGCTTCCAGATCAATTGCAGGAGAAGATATTAAGAAACTCTGTAGTTTCGCTAAAAAGTTTGTTGTTCTTATTGGTTGGGCAAATGCCCCAAGTATTCCAGAAATCAGAAGTGCTCTCTTTGATAGTGCTCGCAAAAGTGGGTATGTAATCAGACATATCCCCATTAATCATGACCGAAGATTGCAGTACAATCTGCAATATAATCTGGTTTATGATCTTGGATATGAACCTAATATCAACATCGTCCGGGATGGATTTGAAAGATGCTATAAGTCAAAAGATGATGCATATGCCGATCTTCAGCATTTGATATCTGATCCGGATGAACTGAATCAGGATATTTACAAAAGAAATGTCGATAAATACCTGACATATACTCCTGAATCAGGGTATCGATTCTATTTCGAGACTCGTACATTTGTCATGTGGTGGGAGACATATCCAAAACAATTCTTGAATCATGAATTTATATCGTGAGGTGTATCATAATGGAATTTAGACGATTATACGTACTATTTACAGTAATTCTGCTCTGCATTCTTGTTACAAGTGTATGTGCAGGGACGGATTCATTGAAACAATCGGGATCAACACATACAATAACTGATATGGCAGGGGCAGAAGTGACAATCCCTACCAGCATCACAAAAGTGGTGAATTTGTGGCCTGCTTCAAATTCAGTTATGCTATGTATGGGAGCTGGTGATCTGCTCGCGGGTACAATGGACATTACCAAGCAAAATTATTGGTCACAACTCGTGTATCCAAACATTGTGAATGTTCCAACTGTTTCAGATAATGCTGAAGAACTAATGAAGATAAATCCGGATCTCATAATTACTCCAAGCAAAGAAACAGCAGAGAAATTACGTGGTCTGGGACTTCCAGCGGTCTATCTGTATTTCAGCGATTACGACTCAATGAAAAAAGCGTTTACACTTCTTGGAGATATCCTCGGAGGAGATTATGTCAACAAAGCGAAAAAATGGAGTGATCTTGTAGACAGTCAGACTACCACTGTTAAATCATCTATTGGAGATATCTCTGAATCAGACCGCCCTGTTGTCTATTATATTCAAGGTCAGACAAACCAGGGATTGTATACAACATTTGCTGCTAAATCCATAATGAATGATTGGATAAGCATAGCAGGTGGAGAATTTGCTTCTAAAAAACTTGAACTTGATAAAAACGGTGCTGTAACTCCTGAAGCTATTCTTAGTTTAAATCCTGATATTATCATCATCGGAGGATTTGCAGAGCATGATCTTTACAATGAACTCATGAATTCTTCAGAATGGAAAGATATCAAGGCAGTAAAAAATAACAGAGTATATATCAATCCAAACGGGTTATTCCCATGGGAGCGGTTTGGTATGGAGAGTGCGTTACAGATCCCATTCGCTGCATCAGTGATTCATCCAGATTTGTTCAAAGTCAATCTTGTTGATGAAGTAAAAAAATTCTATACAGATTTTGTTGGTATTGATCTTACTGACAAACAGGCTCAATACATGATTGACGGGTATGGTCCAAATGGTGAGGAGTATAAGAACACAGGGTCAAGTCACCCACATTCTTAATTTTTTTCCCAGATTGAACAGTTACTTTTACTCTGACTGCGCCGGGCCAGTTCCTGACGATAAAAGTAAATTTTCATACGTCTCGATACCTTTTCTGATATCTTTTTCTGATATAAGTCCTGTACCAGATGGGTGTGTAGTGATTCGAGAGGGAATTCTCATATTCCTGAAACTAAATCCTTCTCTGAATTTAAATTGATACTTTTCATAAAGGATCTGTTTTCCAAGCAAGACCAAATCATCAATGGTTTTTGAAATTCCACTTACTTCTAAACATTTTTGCACCATCTCTTCAGAATAAACCCCTCTTGCAAAGAAGCAGATCACCAGACTTGCCAAAATCTGGCGCCATGCCTCTTCATTATACAATTGAGTTGCTATCTCTTCAGGAGTACTTTGTTTGGGTTTTTGATCCACACTGTATCCAGCACTGTCCAGGTGACTATGACGGGCTCCGGTCAGGTACCCGATGATAGCAGCAAGACCCGTGTGATACCCGGGCATCTCATTTTTCCCAAATGCTAATGCATATTCTGATCCTCCATACAGTTGAGATGTATAGTCAACACCTTTTCCAAGGTTTTTATAGAATGGAATCTGCTGGTCAGCAAGATTTTTAAAAAACTGCATATAACTGGAGGTATCTCCAAATTCCAGCTCAATTCCTCCTGTCATATCAGAAGTAATAAGACCATTTTTCATCGCTTCTGTTACATAAGCGGCCACTACTCCAGAAGACATGGCATCCATTCCCGTTCCTTCTATCTCGTCAATGAGTGAGAGAACCTGTTTGGGATTGGCGATTCCAAGTGTAAATCCAAGAGAGTAAATGAGTTCGTAATCGTAACAGACAGAAGTTGTCTTGAAAAAGTAAGGATCATGTGGATATGATGTCCGAAGTTGAGCCAGGTGGATACAACTTACCGGGCAATGAGAACATGCAAGTCTTCTTGCAAGATAATTACTTACAAACTCTTCTCCTGTAAGTTGATCTGATTTCTCTAATTGGGAAGTTGTCAGATTTTTTATTGGAATTGAACCCAGGGATTTAAGTGGCAGAACGTTTACAGCAGTCCCAACATCGTGGTATTTCTTCATTATGGGGGATTTGGTAACCGCATCAAAGATTTGATCATAAAGTAACCGATACCCTTTGATATTATTCACAGGAATTGCAGCGTCACCAGAAATTACTATTGCTTTTAGTAATTTAGACCCAAAAACAGCACCCAGACCCATTCTTCCAAAGTGACGGTAGGTTTCAGATGTTACTGCAGCATATCGGACAAGTTGTTCTCCGGCTCTTCCAATTCGAAGAATCGTGCGAGTTCCCGGATTTCCATCAATTGTTCGGATTATCCTGGCGATAGTATCTCCCCTTGCCATTCCCCAGAGACTCCGGGCATCAAGAAACTGAACATCATTATGTGTAATAGAAAGGTAGACCGGCTGTGAAGATTTGCCGGTAATTACAATTGCACCAAATCCGGCCATCCTTATAGACGTCGCAGTTCTCCCCCCTGCATGGCTCTCTCCTAAATTCCCTGTCAGAGGAGATTTGAACATGGCTACACATTTGGATGCAAGAGGAAATAGAGCAGATAATGATCCAACTGCTAAAATTATTGGATTATCAGGACCAAGCGGATCAGTACCTTTCGGACAGAATTCATGTAATAGACGAATCGCAACACCTGCTCCCCCAATTCTTTCTTCAAACAGAGAAGTTCTCTCTTCAATCCGAAATGTTTTCGAAGAAAGATCGATAATGAGGAGACGGGATAGATTCGGATCCATTTACATTTCCCCTGAAATGTCTTCTAATTCTATTACCTGATACGGGCAATATCTGGCACAAATTCCGCAGTATATACAAACAATAGGTACATTATTTTCATTATCCCAGGTAATAGCACCCAGAATACAAGCATTCATGCATGACCCACATTTGGTGCATATATCCTGATGAAATTTTACGCCACCTCCGTCCCTGCGTTTCATTGCCTGAGTGGGACACACATCAGCACATGGTGGATCCTCACATGCACGGCACACTTTTACAGAAAAACCTCTGGATATCCCACCAACAGAAGAGATATGAATTGCAGATCGGGATAAACCTCCAACTCCAAGTCTTCGATTACAGGCAAACATACAACACTGGCATCCGACACATCGATTCGCGTCAATAACCGCAAGGCGTCGGGTGGACATATGAGTGTAAATCAGCAGAAGAAGTATATGAATCCTGGTGATCAAAAGAACGTGAGATATTCAAAGAATATCGTAAAATTTAACACATCTTCAAAATACACACCTTTTCATGTGAACACCTTTTACCCACATATTCAGGGCCCACTCCTTATCAACAAGATATTATCCATTACACACCATCTACAAAAAGAAAGATCCCAAATATTGTATAGATAAGTCGTATACTGTCAGAATTCTTATTTTAACCGAAAATTGACACCTGAACATTTTGGTTGATTTTACCGGACAACAAAAATCTGATGCTAGAATGGTAAATGCCTTTTTGAACATAGTCGATGCTCATTTGCCTGATTTGATTATGCCCATTTTAAAAAACTCAGGCGCTGTGAATTATTAAAGCATGAAAAGAGAACAGACTTTTTGTAATACCCGTGTTTTTCAGTTATTCTAAAAAATCTATACTACATATTAGTTAGATAAAGTACTCATCTGATCACCAATCCTTCCAAATTTCTTGTTTACAGGAGCAAAAATGATTTACCTTTGTATTGATGACACTGATAGCCTGGACTCAATAGGAACAGGTCGACTTGCACGTGAAATTGCTGATGTTCTAAATATAAAATATCCAGTTGTATGCATTACCCGCCATCAACTCTTTGTCCATCCAGATATTCCGTACACTTCCCACAATAGTTGTGCAGTTATTCATCTGCTCGATATTCCAAAAACTGAATATCCTATCCTCTTTAATCAGGCGAAACTGATCATGAAAGAACGATTTGTTGAGGGAAGTGATCCAGGAATCGCTCTTGCTGGTGAAGACCAGGTTAACTCAGCCATGGTAGCATTCGGATTTGATACCAAATGCATGATTGTCACTCAGGAACGTGCTCGTAAGATCGCCGATCATGCAGGAATATTACTGGAGGGCCTTGGTGGCAGTGAAGGAGGAGTGATTGGTGCTATTGCGGGGATTGGGCTTGCAGCAAGTGGATCAGATGGGCGATATCTACAGTTAGGTTCTATTCGCGAAAAAAGGGGAGAGCGAACGGTACAGGAGATATTGCAAACCGGTATTGATCAGGTGATAACCCTTGAGGGAAAAAGTGTCTCAGATGGGACGGTTATGATCGAGAAATTCCCTCAGCCTGCCCGTCTACTTGGGAAAGCAATTGTTCTTGTTGATGAACGGGATGGACAACTCCATCTGGTTAAACGGGATTAGGTTGCGATGGCTCAATAATCCCACAAAATCGGCTATGGCCCTAGGTTACAAATAATTACGAACAATTCCGGTCATCCGGATTTATCAGATATTGTTCCTTTTTTAGAAATCTAAAATACAAGTTAAAATCAGAAAAAGAAAAGGGAGAGAATTGGAGATGCTTGAGCAACTCTCTTCTCCAGGTAGATAATTATTCTTCGAAGATATTTTCGTAGATAGAATCAGTTCTGGTTGCTTCAAGCCGTGCCCGTTCTGCTCTCTCTTCTGCAAGTGCATGAATTGGCGGGGTCATATCCTTTCCAGGAACATGTCCGAACATCTTCTCGATCTCAACCTGTTGTGCATGCATGAAGAGTGCATTTCTGATATCCATTGCACAGAGTTCTTCGCACTGACCACAGTTGATACAGGAGTCAGAGATGTGGGCGAACCTGATCAGGTGGAACATGAGACCTGGTGGTAACTGTCCCGGGGTGACGAACCATGGCTTCTTGGTCGAACACTCTACACAGTAACAGATTGGACAGTTGTCAACACATGCAAAACACTTGATACACCGGGAGCTCTCGTCCATGATGGTCTTGAGACGTTCTTTACCGGTTCCAAGACCTTCAAAGTCACGGTGGCGCCACTCGTCACCTAGTTTGAGCATTGCCTTCTCAACTTTGCCCCTGATATCGATACCCTTCGGGTCGGGGGCTGCAGTCTCGATTGCACCCTTGGATGCTGCTTCAGATACGAGGGTTGCACCTTTCTCTGAACATACTTCGATAAAGGTTGCCTTTCCAGCCTTGTCTCCAATGACTCCCCAGTTCCCGCAGGCGAGATCTGCACCACGGGGAACTTTCATCTTGCAGCGGCGGCAGTTGGACCGGCGACCGTATCCTTCCTCTTCAAGTTCGTCGATCTTGATGCCTTTGTGTCCGCCTTCGTACTCGATGATGAACTGACCCTTGTCGATCTCTTCCTTGTGCACGATGTTTGGGTCTACCTCGAACTTCTCAGATATCATCTTCCTGGCAGCAACCGGGCTGACAGATCCTCCACAGTTGACACCGATCATGATGACGTTGTCAAGGTTGATCTGGTTCCGCTTTGCCAGTTCATAGAATGCCATAACATCACAGCCTTTGCAGGTGACTGCGATCTTCAGATTCTTGGCACCGTCGAGGTACTTCTTCAAAATCTTTGGCATCAGAAGAGTTCCACAGTGCAGGGAACCTGCAGTGGATGCTATCTCTGCCGGATCGGTGATGAATGCAGGAACTGCATCGTAGATATCCTGACCTTTTTTTACTGCAAGGACAGCATCAACGGTCTTGGATTCGAGTGCATGTTTAAGCAGTGCTGTGACTGCCCCACCACACTCTCCTTTCTTCAGGATCTCTGCATCTTTTGCCCATGCATATACCATATCGCCTTTTGCTACCATCTTCAGGCCCCCTGGATCTTCTCAACTTTTACTGCACAGGCTTTTGACTCCGGAATCTTAGCGATTGGGTCAAGAGCGTTGATGGTCAGCATGTTTGCTGCACACTCCACGAAGTGGAACGGTATGAACATGACACCTTTCTTGATGGTATCAGTGACACGAGCGGTGATCTGGATCTCTCCACGGCGGCTGATTGCCTTGATCATCTCGCCGTTCCTGATACCAAGAGCCTTAGCATCTTCAGGGTTGATCTCAACCCATCCGGTTGGTTCTTCGCGTTCGAGGTTTTCAGATCTCCGGGTCATGGTTCCAGTGTGCCAGTGCCAGATACAGCGTCCGGTGGTAAGCAGGAACGGATATTCTGCATCTGGGCGTTCGGTCTGATATTTGAACGAAATGGCAGTCATAAGACCCTTGCCATCAGGCATACCAAACTTTTCACCGTGGAGAATCGGGGTTCCCGGGTGTTCCTTGGTTGGGCATGGCCAGTGGAGTGCTTCAGGTTTGTTCAGCCGCTCATAGTTCATGCCGGCGTAGGATGGAGTAAGTGATGCCATCTCGGTGAAGATCTCTTCGGCTGATTTCCAGGCAAACTGCTTCTCGTATCCCATTGCCTTGGCAATGTCGGCAATAATCTGCCAGTCTAACCGTGCTTCGCCTGGTGGGTCCTGGGCCTTTCTCCACATCTGGACACGACGCTCGGTTGAAGTCTGGGTCCCGTCTTTTTCTGCGAAACAGGTTGCCGGGAGAACAACATCTGCGAGCACACTGGTCTCATTCATGAAGATATCCTGACAGACCAGGAAATCGAGGGACTTGAGTGCATGTTCGACGTGTGTGAGGTCAGGGTCAGAGATCATCGGGTTTTCACCCATGATGTACATGCACTTGAGCTCACCGGGCTTGTCGGTGAGGACATCCATCATGACGGTAACTTCGTATCCGTTCTTACCCTCTGCAATACCGTCAGGGAATCCCCATGCATCTTCGAACTTCTTGTGTGCTGCAGGATCGATGACTTTCTGGTATGCGGTGTACACGACCGGCAGGGCTCCCATATCACAAGCTCCCTGCACGTTATTCTGTCCACGAAGTGCGTTTACACCGGTTCCGGGACGCCCAAGGTTTCCGGTAAGCATCTGGAGGTTTCCACAGGACTTGACATTATCAACTCCGGTGGTGTGCTGGGTGATACCCATCGAGTACAGAATGGCTGTTGCGCCTGACTTTGCGTACCATTCTGCTGCGGTCTTCAGATCTTCGACCGGAACACCGGTCACGGTAGAGACGTTCTCAAGGCTGTAATCAGGCTTCATTACCTCGCTCTTGAGATCCTCGTACCCGTTGCAGCGCTTCTCGATGAATTCCTTGTTTTCCCATCCGTTCTTGATGATCTCCTGCATAAGACCGTTCAGGAGACAGACATCAGTTCCAGAGTAGAACTGCAGGAAGAGATCGGCCTGTTTTCCGGTCGGTGTCTTCCGGGGATCTACGTAGATAACCTTGGCACCGTTTGCCTTTGCCGTCATGATCTTGCGACCGATGAGCGGGTGATTCTCAAAGGTGTTGGAACCGATGACAAAGACACACTTGGACTGAGCGATATCGAGAATGGAATTGGTCATTGCACCGGAGCCGAAAATATTTGCAAGACCTGCAACCGTGGATGCATGACAGAGGCGGGCACAGTGATCGATGTGCCGTGTCTTGAAGACACCACGGGCGAACTTCATCATCGCGTAGTTATCTTCGTTTGAGACACGGGCAGAAGAAAGAACAGCACATTCATCGGGCTTGAATGTCTTGAACTTTTCAGCGATAAGTTTGAGTGCCTCATCCCAGGTGGCCTCTACAAACTTTCCATCCTTCTTAATCAGGGGTGTGGTGAGTCGATCTGGGGAATTGATGAACTCGTGGGAATACAGTCCTTTCGGGCAGACCTTACCCTCGTTCACCGGTGAACGCTGGTACGGTGCAGTCCCGACGACCTTTCCGTCCTTTACCACAAGGTTGAACGAACAGCCGGTACCGCAGTACGGGCATGTTGTCTGAACATAGCTTAATTCCATTAACGATTCCTCGGTAATATCAAGTGGTATATCCAGCAAGATAAGTCTTTTGAAATTTTGTTGAAAACTGGTGAATAGGAGTGGACAATTTCGTCATCATGATCGAAACAGGGTAATTACAATTTATACCATTTTCAACATTAATTCTAAATATCCGTGGTAAAATTGAAAATAAATCAAATACATTAGAAAGAGATACGAAGATCAGCGCAGTGATCATTCACCCCCTGATTTTCACAATATTTTGTCCTGACGGTGAAACTTCAGGAAGTGGCAGAACATTGGATCCAATAAGCAACTGATCTATAGTGACAGTAACTTACAAGCAAAACGAAAAAAAATGACCGTGAAGGGGTAATTACCGCTTCAGGGATGAGATAAGACGGGAGACTTGAGATGGTTTCATGTCAACGCCAAAGTTATCAAAGATATAGGTTCTGACTTCCTGGACGCTTGGTTCTTTCATCTCTTTCAATGCTGAAGCTAGCTGGTTCGTCTGCAGATCACTTAAATGAACCTTTTTCTCTGAACGTGGAGTTACTTTTGCACTTGTAGTTTCAGATACTCCAGTTGCAATGTAGATCTTTCCGTAGATGATCTCGCCTTTCTTTTTGCCGTGACGTTCTCCCAGGTCACCAAAGTAGACCTGGAAATTCATCTTCTTCCCATCAAGTTCGATCTCTTCTGTGTGATCATACTTGTAAGAAGGCATCATCCGCTCGACACCGCCAAGGCAGTAGATATCTCCCTTTACCATCTGCCCGCCGACACGACCTTTGGCCACACCACGGACTATGATAGTTCCTCCGTCAGCATGTGTTGCAAGGTGAACATCAGCATTTCCACCGATATCAATGGTTCCGCCGTTGATGTTTGAACCAACATCTGAACCGACATTACCCTTGACAACGATCTTTCCACCCTGCATACCACGCCAGTCACCGCGGTACGCTGCACCGATGTAGTTCTTTGCATTACCTTCGATGATCAGTTCTCCACCGGTCATCGCGATTCCTGCAAATGAGTCAACACTACCCTTTACCAGGAGTTTTCCGCCTGCCATCCAGGCACCGACGTACATATCTGCATTACCAAGAACCTCAACTTCACCTGCAGTCATCTTCATGCCGATGTACTTGACTTTACTGACATCCCCTGCAATAACTATCTTAGTTTCTGCAGCGATAGCTCCTGCTTTTCCTTCAACAGTAAAGTAATCAGAGAGTTTGTAGGTCTGGTTACCCATGTGGACTGAAAGATCGCCAATCTCCTGGTTACTCTTTCCTGCAAACACATCAGGGGTGATGTGTTCAGCCTCAAGGTAGAGTTCTGGAACTTCTTTTGCGGTAAGTTTTACAGTATCCATTTCCCTTCCCCCTTTAGTTCTCAACCTCGATCACGTACGGGTTTGCAACATAGTGGTCTGAAACCTCGTAGTTGTTCAGGTTGACACTGTAATACTTCAGGAACTTCATCTGAACGTCACGTTCTACCTGTGAGTTGGTTGGAACTTTTGCATCTACCCAGAGGGTACGCTTGTTGCCGTTACTGACAACCTCACCTTTGTCAACCACGAGAGTTCCGGACTTGAAGACCTGGGATGCAGTTCCGAATGCCTTCTCAATCTCTTCCGGATCCTTGATCTTATTCTCGTCAATGTTGTAGACAACGACATCTGCATCCATGCCCGGAGCAAGCCCACCACACATATCGGTAAGACCGAGTGCTTTTGCCGGACCTGCACGAGTCATTTGTGCAAGTTCATAGAAGGTGATCTCACGGTCCATGGATGCAAGGTTGGTTGCTGCGATAACCTTGTCAGAGTACTTGAAACTCTTGAGCATCTCCTGCCTGGACTTGTCAGACATGAGCCACTTGAAGATACGTGGGTACCTGATGAATGGTCCTGCGTTCGGGTGGTCAGTTGTGATGAATGATCTCATTGGATCTTTTGTGTAAAGACCGAGTTCAAGACCGATAGCCCACTGGATTGCACAGACCTTTACTCTTGGATCGTAGACATACGGCACGATACCAGAGCTGGTCTCTAGTTCAACATCCACATTGGCCCACTTCAGGTGGTTGAGGGTTGTAAGGTGGTGTTCAAACGGACCGTCTGCGGTCATAGTAGTGGTCTCATCAAGGGTTACACAGCCGAGGTCGATGGTCATGTTCTTGTTTGCATTGACATAGTCCATGATCTCCTTGGCTTTGGATTCGAAGTTTGCCCAGCTGTCTCCACCGTAAGAGTGGAACTGAACATGGGTGTGATGGAAGACCTGTTCACGACCGAACTTGTTGTTTGGCTTGACACCTTCTGCTAACTTAAACGTGTCAAGAGTGTCTTTGTAGTTGCCTGGATTTCCGAGGTTGTTGGTGTGAACGTGAATTGAGTGAGGAAGCCCCATCTTTTCGTTGGCAGTGAGGAGTCCCTTCATGATCTCGGCAGGAGTGATGTCAAAGTATGGAACCGGGTCATGAATGGTTGTGCAGTTTTCACCCCATCCCCAGGCTTCTGAACCACCGGGGTTCACAATCTTGATGGCATATCCCTTGGTTGTTTTGAGCAGCCAGGAGATGTATGCCATGACATTGTCCATCTCGTTGTTCTTGAGGTACTCAAAGACAAACCAGTTGTTTCCAAAGACCGGGAAAGCTCCCTGGTCGATGATCGGAGTGTCCTTGATCTCCTCATGTACGTGACGGGCATAGAGTGGAGGCATTGCTGCCTCCATGACGGTGGTGTATCCCATCTTGGCATACTCGTACCCGGTCTTGAACGTGGTAGGAATTGAGAATCCACCAGCCATTCGGGTGTTCTTTCCGCCTGGTTTGTATGAGAAGAGTTTGTCTTCTGGTCTGAAGTTTCGCCCTTCGTTGACTTTTGGCCCTGCTACGTGTGAGTGGATCTCAACTGCACCGGCCATGACGGTCTTGCCCTTGGCATCGATGGATTTTGCCTTGGATGAGACCTTATCTGCGATCTTTCCGTCTTTGATACAGATATCCTTGACCTCTCCCTTGACTCCGGTCTTCGGGTCATAGACAATTCCATTTTTAATGATATATTCGCTCATGTTTTCTCCCTCTAGTTAGCCTTGAGCTCCTTGACCCGATCCAGAACTGCAGAGAGGAATTGATAATCACTCATCATACCTTCTGGAGGTTCTACAACTTTACGTGCTTCAATTGGGACGTTATCCATACGATAGCAGTTGCCACCGACCTCAACACCAACAAAGGCTACCGGGACGTGAACATCACAGATCTCGGTAGTTGGGGTGATATGCGGGTCGATTGCAACAGATGGGAGTCTGGCAATCTCCTTGACACATCTCATCGGGAAGTGTGCTCCCGGGTCACTGCCTAGAACAAATACTGCATCGGCCTCCTGGCGTTTGAGTACCTCAATGGCACCTGTCTCACCCGGATTGTATCTGGCAAAGCCACGAGAGAGATCTACTGCGTAGGGAAATCCGAATTGCCAGCCAAGTACCTGACCGGATCCGGTAACGTTGAAGTGACCACGCATTGCAACGATCGAGAATTTGGTGTAATCGTTGAGATCCTTGGTCAGACAGATAGCTGCATCGATGTTGTGGTCTTTTCCAAGCGACTGGGTAACACCCATTCCGAAGAAGATGACTCCGAACCTACCTGACTTGAGAATTTCTGCAGCCTCATATACGGTCTCTTTTGGAACACCGGCTATGACATCTCCAACAAGAGGTTCTCCACGGATTGCAGCCCGAAGAGCCTGGAGGAGTTCATAGTCATATCCCTGTTCAACCTGAAGATGAACATCAGCAAGGGTAGATGTATCGGTTGGGCGGGGATCGACGACGATAATCTTCCTCTGTTTTGCTCCCTTTCCGGTGAAATACCCACGTGGGAAGATGGAATAACGGGACATGTGGCGTGGGTGGGCGTGTGCAGGGTTACATCCCCAGAAAATAATCCGATCTGCACGGTTTTTGACTTCTCCGAGTGTACAGCTCGGGATACCCACGTTCTGAACTGCAATCAGAGTGGTTCCGTGACAGACTGCTGCAGTGTTATCAACAATTCCACCACAGAGTTCTGCAATTTCGTGGCCTACACTGTCTGCTTCGCATGATGTTGATGACCAGCCGTACATAAGGGGCTTTTTGGCCTTTGCAAGAATTGTAGCAGTGTGTTCGATCGCTTCTTCGTACGTGATCTCTTTGAAGGATCCGTCTTCCTGCATCTTACGTGGTCTGGTAACCCGGTGTGAATGATCTGAGGAGTGAACGAATTTCTCGGCTCCTATTGCACAGGCGTTATCTACGCCCAGGATCTTCTTTCCGTCGTCATCTGTTGTGACAATAAGGTCATCACAGAGCGTACCACAGAACGGGCAGACTACATCAGTGATCGTTTTAGACATCAGTTATCACCAAAACAGTATTCGCGAACAAGGTCAACTGAAGAGAGAACTTTTTCTTCGGGTGCTGGTTCAACAGTTACCGGTACACCTTTGAATGTCGGCATTCCGGTTGAGTAGGTCTCGGTGCTGGTAACTTTGTTAGCCCAGGGGCCCATCGGAATAAATGCTATACCCGGGTGTGGGCCTTGTGTTGCTGCTATAGCTTTGACTACAACACTCCCGAATTCGCTTGACACTTTTACATTAGTGTTCTTCATGACGCCGAGTTTTTTAAAATCGGCTTCATCCATCTCGATGATTCCACAGGCAAGGCGGTAGTTATTCTTCTCCTTGCCACCCTCCATCGAGACTCCCTGCTGGATGGTGCGACCTGATATCAGGTTGATCGTAATCGAGCTCATTGTGTTCCTCGGTTTGGTATAGACGCTCTGCATATGGTCAGTTGTAAGGGCGGATTGATCTTTTCATGCTGTGACCCGCATGACGATACCGATCCTACTCTGACACGTAACAGTACATGAACTTCTTCTGCACTAGTATATAAATAAAAGTATTCAGTTCTGATAAAATTGTGAAAATTGGTAATGGATCATCCAAATAATAAACCACAAATGATTATTATTAATCAAAATTGAAAAGATCTTTCTTTGATGACACTGCGCTGTCTCGCAGATTTTTCAATCCAATACCTGCATGTTGATTGTATTAAGAGTCAATTTGAGGTTCAAAAATAACCGGACAGATCGCATGCCGCACTTCTGACTATTTGTGGTGGATCATTGATCATCGGGATTTATTATCAGAGTTATTATAAAACCGTTTTGAAATATCTGAACCAGTATCAGGTTGATATGGAATGAATAGCATACAAGAATATGCAGAAATTATCTGCACTTTTCCTCGGTAGGCAGAATCTCCATGAAGCATGAACTCGGGAAAAGCCTCATGGTTCGGGTTGATTCTGCCTTATTACCTTAAACATGTGCTCGATATCAGATCAACCGAGCAATAACATAATGGCCCCTAGCACTATATATGTGATTTGCCATCTTGCCGATACTTTTTGAGAAAACTGGTGATATAGTAATGGACGAGTAAATTAAAAGAATCGATTTTTTTAAAAATTTATTTTTTAAACTTAACTTTTCCTTGCGGGACTGTTTGTCCACACAATCCTGATTTTATTGATATAACAGTTGATTTGGTACACATGTTATTACAAGAGTTGTATGATAATTGGGGGTGCCGCATAATTGATGATTTCCAGATGATCAAAAAGGCAGATCCTAACTAAAACTCCTAAATTTTTTCAAAGATATACAAGATTCATATACATATGAAAGATAATCTGACATTGTCAACAGATTCAACGGCTTGAGATTTGATGCTCATCATAAAAATATTTGAACCACATTCTCAAATAATTCAGGAGTTGTGAAATTTTACGGGAGGAGTTTATCTTTTATCTTCTCCCATTACAGTGAAGGTGAATGATATGGATGAGAAAGAGATAGAATCGATATTTAATAAGGAAGGGATTACCACCGAACTTCCCTGTAGCAAAGCATTTGAACTATCTGAAACGTATGGAGTGACAAAGAAGGAAATTTCGGTCTATTGCAGGGATCATTCAATTAAGATTCGTGGCTGCCAACTAGGCTGTTTCCCATGACCCGTTTTTTATCAGTGATTTCAGTAGGAGAAGCAAAAAAGGTTATAAAAGGGATCTCTCCTCCTCCGCATGAAGAGATTATCCCCTTATCTAAAGCCGGTAGGCGAGTGCTTTTCAGTGACATCAAATCTGATGTTGAGATTCCCGGATTTGATCGTTCAACAGTTGATGGATATGCCGTTTTCGCATCTGATACGACTGGGGCCAGTGAATCGATTCCATCAATGCTCACGTTATCCGGCAGAATTGCAATGGGTGAAGACAGGAGTATAGACCTTAACCGTGGTTCCTGCATGTATATTCCTACTGGCGGTGTCCTTCCAAAAGGGGCAGATGCAGTAGTCATGATCGAATATTGTGAGGAATTAGGAGATCAGATACTGATACACAGACCGGTGGCAGTTGGGGAAAACAAAATATCCAAAGGTGAGGATTTCGGATCAGATCGCCCTGCAGTAAAAGCAGGAACGGTTATCTCATCACGGGTTTTAGGGGTGCTTGCTGCTTGTGGGTGGAAGGATGTACCAGTCTCAACCCGCCCACGAATAGGTATTATTTCAACAGGAAATGAGTTGGTCCCAGTTGACAAAAAACCTACAGGTGGGGAGATCCGTGATGTTAATACATGGCTTTGTAGTGGTTTCGTATCAGAAGAAGGCTGTATTCCGGTAGTGTATGGAATTATCTCTGATGATCATAATTCATTAAATAAGGCACTTGATGAGGCTCTGACTTCATGTGATGCAGTGCTGATATCAGGGGGAAGTTCGAAAGGGGAGCGTGATATGTGTGCGGAAATCATTGCTTCCAAAGGAGAAGTATTGGTTCACGGAATAGCCATTTCACCGGGAAAACCAACAATAATAGGGACTGCTATGGGAAAACCCATAATCGGACTACCAGGTCACCCGGCATCAGCATATATTATTCTCCTTGTTCTTGTACGCGAACTACTTAAAGGGATGACCGGAATTGCATTATCTCAAAAATGTGTCCATGTTCCATTAATGATCCCGATTAAATCTGTTCAGGGGAGAGAGGATTACATAAGGGGGATTTTTGATGGGAGATATATTCTGCCATTATTGGGAAAATCAGGACTTACAAATACTCTTCTTCAGAGCGATGGAGTCATCAGAATTCCCGGACCTGTAGAAGGATATGAAGCAGGCGAGATTGTTGAGGTTATTACATGGTAAAAGATAAAGAGGGAGCAACCCGGTATCTCACCCTCACATCACTAGATCAGGCATTAAAAATTCTCCATGACCGATTTGCATGCATACCCCGCACTGTAAAAATTCCGGTTCAGAACTCTTCAGGAAAAATAACATCAGAGGCCGTTTTTTCGCCGTTATCAGTCCCCGCTGCTCATCTGTCTGCAATGGATGGAATTGCAGTACGAAGTTGCGACACAGGAGAAGCTACAGATCAAAAACCGGTTCTGCTTACTCATTTTGCACGGGTCAATACGGGAAATGTTATTCCAGACGGTTATGACGCCGTCGTCATGATTGAGGATGTAATTGAACAGGATGGATCATTTCTGATACATTCTGCTGCTCACCCATGGCAACATATCAGGCCTATTGGTGAAGATATTGCAGAAACAGAGATGATCATTCCTCTCCTCACCCAGATTCGACCAGTAGATATCAGCGCCATGATCAGTTATGGTATTACTGAAGTCCCGGTTCTGGATCTCAACGTTGCACTGATTCCAACAGGAAGTGAGATCGTCCCTGTTGGAACAAAACCACTTCCAGGTCAGGTAATCGAGAGTAATATGTACATGGCAGCGGCTATGCTGTCAAAATCTGGAGTTTCCATAACACATTATCCAATCGTTCAGGATGATGTCAACAAAATAACGACTACAGTAAACGAAGCCATCCAAAACCATGATATTGTTATCATATCTGCAGGATCATCCAAAGGAACCAAGGATTATACGGCCCAGGTTATTGAAACCCTGGGAGAGGTGATTATTCACGGTGTTGCAATTAAACCTGCAAAGCCGGTTATCATGGGAGAAATTGCAGAGAAACCGGTTATTGGTATGCCAGGATACCCGATTGCCTGCCATACCATTCTTCGTGAAATCATACAGCCTCTCCTGAGTTGGTATGGATTTGTCACACCAGAACAAAACACCGTCCCGGTCAGGCTGACAAGTACATTACAATCTTCAATCGGGACTGATGAATTTGTTCTGGCAACTGTTGGAAAAATAAAAGAAGAATGGGTTGCTTCCCCTCTTTCTCGCGGTGCAGGAGTCCAGATGAGCATGGTCAGGGCCAATGCTTATTTAAAAATTCCATCTGAACAGGAAGGAGTAGAAACAGGTGATAAGACAACTGCTTACCTGACAGTACCAACTTCAGTTGCAGAACAGGTAGTCCTCATTACCGGCAGTCACGATCCGGTCATAGATCATCTTTCCAACCTTATGCGAAAGTCAGGAATTCAGATCGCCTCTTCACATGTTGGAAGTATGGGCGGACTTTTGACATTAAAAAGGGGGTACTGTCACCTGGCACCCATGCATCTACTTTCTGAAGATGGAGAGTACAATATTCCATATCTGCAGAAGTATTTTCCTGGTGAAGAACTGGTTCTGATATGTGTGGCTGAGCGTGTTCAGGGAATGGTTTCCAGAGAATCCCTTGGCTTTGAGGCTATTACTTCCCACCGGTTTATAAACCGTCAACGAGGTTCAGGGACACGAATGCTTCTCGATCATCTCATGAAAGAGAAAGGTATCACATCAGATCAAATTGAGGGATACGACCAGGAAGCAACTACCCATCTCGGTGTCTGCCTTGCTGTCAGAAGTGGTGATGCCGATCTCGGGATGGCAGTTCACAGTGCTGCTCGAGCATTCTCTCTTCCCTTTGTTCCTGTCGGGGTTGAACGCTATGAACTGGTAACTACCAAAAATCTGTTTGAGAGCGATCCCCGTATCAGAGCAATTGCTGAGATCATAAAAACCCAGGAGTTCAAAGTTATACTCACCAAACTGGGTGGATACGAAACAGAAAAAACCGGAGTCATACGGTACTGTAATTAAGAAAAACACTGATGGCAGAAAGTTGGTAATATATATCAGGTACCAGCAGTACTGGCCATCATTTTTATATTAACCAAACAGATTGCAATAGTATAAAGAAATCAATCATTTCATGGATCACTTCTCTTTGTGCCCAGGCAGATACCGGACCAGAGATATTTAATGCACTTTTCTCACGCTATCTCCCTGAAAATTTACTACCCTTATCCCCCCAATTATTACAGAGTTATTATCGATGACATTTACTCAGATCACTACCACGTGCCCGTATTGCAGTACCGGCTGTTCTTTAAACCTCATGGTAGAGAATGGGAAAGTTATCGGAACTGCCCCGTACTATCGTTCACCGGTTAACGAGGGGCGTCTTTGTCAGAAGGGAACGTACTGTCATCAATTTATTTCCAACCCTGACCGGTTAAAAAAACCTCTCTTAAGAAAGGGAGATATTTTTTATGAGACTGATTGGGATGCCGCGTTGGATTTTATTGCTAAAAAATTGTCATCATATAAACCTGATGAACTGGCGTTACTCACATCTGCCCGTTGTTCTAATGAAGACAATTATCTCGCGATGAAATTTGCCAGGGGTGTTTTAAAAACCCGGCATATCGATCACTGTGCTCGTCTCTGTCATTCTGCCACGATGGTCGGTCTCTTCCTTGCATTCGGATGCAACGCCATGACCAACTCAATTCCAGACATCAGTGAATCTGATTGTATTCTCTGTCTGGGAAGTAATACTCTTGAGCAACACCCACTTGTTGGAAGACAGATCATCAAAGCCCGTTCACGAGGAGCCCATGTAATTACTGCAGACCCTCGATTCACCCCGACTGCCGTACAGTCTGATCTGTTTATCCAATTTTATAGTGGCTCTGATGTTCTCCTCCTCAATAGTATCATGGGGGAGATCATCAGGAACAATTGGCATGATGAATCGTTCATAACTGAACGAACAAGTCACTTTGAAGCAGTAAAAAAAGTCGTCCTGCAGAGAAGATATAATCCCGAAATTGCAGGGGATCTTTGTGGTGTATCTCCTGATCTGATTAGAAAAACAGCTGAATGGATTGGTAAGGCAGATAAGTGTACCATCTTATATGCGATGGGTATTACTCAGCAGACAACCGGTATTGATAATGTAAAATCTATTGCCAACCTGATGATGCTCACCGGAAATATCGGTCGTCCGGGAACCGGGGTCAATGCACTTCGTGGTCAGAATAATGTGCAGGGAGCGTGTGATGTTGGATGTCTTCCGAATTTATTTCCAGGATACAAACCGGTTACTGACGGGACTGCACATAGGAAACTTTCAAAATTATGGGGATTTCCTGACGGGATCTGTGAGCCTCATGAAGGATACGATATCAATATCATGTTTGAACATCTTCGTTCAGCATCTCCCGATATCAAGGCCATGTATCTTATCGGAGAAAATCCGGTTGTCTCTGAACCGAACCCTGCAATAATAATTGATGGATTAAAAAAATTAGACTTCCTTGTCGTTCAGGATATTTTCTTCACAGAAACCTGTCAATATGCTGATGTTGTTCTTCCAGCAGCCTGTTTTGCAGAGAAGGATGGAACACAGACAAATACCGAACGCAGGGTTCAACGGATCAGAAAAGCGGTTGATCCTCCTGGTGAGTCAAAATCTGATTATGAGATTATTACCGCCCTGGCCAGTAAAATGGGGTATGGTGAACAGTTCAAGTACACCAGTGTTAAAGATATCTTTGAGGAGATGTGCTCTGTTATTCCCCAATACCAGGGGATGACCTGGGATAAGATTGACAAACCTGGCGGTGTATGCTGGCCGTGTGAAGAGCTTGATCAACCAGGAACTCCGATTTTATATTCAGAGCACTTTGCACACCCTGATGGAAAAGGTGTATTCTATCCTGTGGAATGGAAAGAACCTTCAGATCTTCCAGATAAAAATTTCCCGTTCAGACTTACCACGGGAAGACTCATCTGGCATATGCAATCAGGAACCATGACCCGGAGATGCAAAAATCTGAATGATGAAGTTCATGAAGGATATTTAGAGATAAATCCAGAAGATGCCAAAAGACTAAAAATCCGAAATGAGGACCTCATTACAGTATCATTCAGAAAGGGTTCTCTGGTTTGTAAAGCACGGGTAATTCAGGATATTAAAGTTGGGACTGCATTTATCCCTCTTCATTTTATCGAGAGGGTAACAGCAAACCTGGCCTTGAACTCCTCTGAACCGTTACCATATATCTCAGAATACAAAGTGGCAGCAATCTCTATCAAAAAGTTCCAGGTAGAAAAGAGATGATCCGGAAAGGAGAGATATTCTATGCCTGGTCCACAGATCCGGAGCTGAGGGATAAAGGGAGTTCCGGGGGATTTATTTCAGGCTTACTGACCCATCTTCTTTCTACCGGTATTGTCGACGCAGTTTCTGTCACAAAAAAAGGTGCAGATATTTACGATGCATCTATGGTGATCCTCACCGATCCAGCAGAAATTGCTCAGTGCTCAGGATCACTTTATTGTGGAACTCTATCTTCTGCAAAATATCTCTATAGGTATACCCAGAGCAATCCTGGTCAGCGTATCGCAGCTGTTGTGAAAGGGTGTGAAGCAAAGGCTATCATAGAACTGGCTAAACGAAACAGGGTAAACCTAAATGACATTCTCCTCATTGGTTTAACCTGTAGCGGAACAATAAACCCAATTACTGCACGAAAGATGATTGTTGACAGATACGGGATTGATCCCGATATTGTCGAAAATATATATTTTTCACACGGTAAGTGTCAGGTTGAAACGTCAGATACAATCTTTTCACTCCCGATAGAAGACCTTGAACAAGATGGTTATGGACGCAGATTATGCTGTCAACGCTGCCAGACCAGAATTCCCAGGCAATGCGATCTGGTTTGCGGAGATTGGGGTGTAATCGGAGAGTACTCGGGAAATACTACATGTATTGAAGTTTGTAGTAAAAAAGGAGCCATTACCCTTGAGTCAGCCATCAATGATCATGCTATCGTAGTTGAGGCAGCAGATCCTCAAGGGGTAGAAATTCGATCCCGTGTGGAAGAGGCAATGCAGAAGCTCAGCCTGGAAAATGGAAAAGAACAGTTTTCTAATATTCCACCCGGTGATCAACTTTTGAAGAGCATGATGCTTGACATGTCAAGATGCATCAAGTGCTATCAGTGCACCGAAGCTTGTCCGCTCTGTGTGTGTGAAGATTGCAGAACCAAAAAACCCTGGCTCGTCAAACCAGGGCAGGTTCCTCCGCCATTCATGTTTCATCTCATCAGGGCTTCTCATATTGCTGACTCCTGCATTAACTGTGGTCAATGTGAAGAGCGGTGCCCGATGGAGATCCCAAACTCACTCTATATGCATGCACTTCAGTCAGAACTGGAACAAATGTTCGGATACAAGGCCGGTGAACTTCCCGGGATGCCGGTAGTAGCCAAAGTAAATGAATGGGAAGAGTGGGAACACAACTACGGGAATACTTTTGAAAAGGTTATTGAAGTATTTCGGGATCAGGGCGAGTACTGAGATAAATCGGCAGTCTCCATTTTTGTAGGAAAGCCACAAACTTCAAGAATTTCTTCCTGTGTTACCTGGTAATTCCAGTTTTTTCGGGAGAAGAGATCTGAAAGATAACATACAGACAGAGGAATCGGCAGCCCGTATATCTTCGCATAACTGACCGGTGGAATCTCATGTGCTGAAAAATTCCTGATAGTTCCCCTGTCAATTATTACTCCAACAGAATTGAGAATTTTTGCAGCATGATTAAAGGAATGATCCCAGGCCAGTGTCATACACAGGTCTGCAACAGGTGATCCGAATTTGGTATTTGGATAAAATGGTGCACGAGCATAGCAGAGTTTTCCACATTCCTGGCAGTAATACCGGTGAACTCTCACACTGATATTCCTTCTCTCCCCATTCTCAATAACTGTTGCAAACCTTTTAATCCTGATATCGTGAAATTTAACCTGTCCTTTACAATAATGGCAGTGATTGATGAGTGTGAACTCCATCATATCTATACCAGACAGGGCTGTAATGATGACACTGGAGAGAAGAGACGGAATCTTGATTACTTTCACTGCAGTACCTGATAAATATTCAATTGATTTCGACAAATAAGAGTCATTCGATATAAATTACGAATCTGCGAAGAATTTTATATAAATCTATTCCCTCATATTGGTCAGTAATTAAATATCTATTCTTCCCACACGTGTGCATACTAGTTCCCCGGTTTTTTCAAGAAATATCATCACAACAGCTCTTCCTTTGGTGAACAATAAGAGCATTTCACCGAACTTTCAATTATTTCCACCAGTCAGGAAAAAGGTTCTTTGCGATACCATAAAAATCTGGAGAAATATTCTGGAGGATTATATGTGATAACCCGGACATTGAGACATCAGATGAACTGATGGCGCCTTAAAAGATAATTGGACTTCCAATCCAGGCCTGAGGTTCATCTCTCTCACCGACTGCAACGTAACCTGGGAAGCCAGTATTATGCCATTACACGAGACCAGAACATGATTTATGATTCCATACGGTTCAATCTCGGTTATTATTCCGGTAAGAACATTTCTGGCACTGGTTTTTCCGCTTTCATTCGTATGCACCGTGATCTCTTCTGGCCTGATAGCAACCATCACTTCTTTTTCTGTCATTGAACTCACTGCATAGATGATGATACCACCAAGATCGATCTGTATTAGGCCATTTTCTAGTTGGGTTGCAACCCCTGGCAGAATATTCCGAATTCCAATAAATCTGGCAACATCTGCAGAACACGGCTCTGAAAAAACCTGGTTGGTCTCACCAGATTGAACAAATCTTCCTCCCATCATCACAGCAATAATATCAGCAAGTCTCTGACCTTGGTAGAGATCATGTGATGACATTATCACTGTTGTTCCACAGGTCCGGTTGTAATACCTGATGAGTTCCTCGATTTTTGCTGTAGAAACAGGATCAAGATTTGCAGTTGGTTCGTCGAGAAGGAGGAGATCCGGGTTTGTTATCATGACACGTGCAAGTGAGACACGTTGCATCTCTCCACCAGATAATGTCCGGGCCTTGCGGTGTTCATATCCGGAAAGGCCTATTTCATTGATCTTCTCCTCTACCCGTTTTTTTATCTCATCTTTTGAGACACCCCGAAATTTCAGACCCATAGCAAGATTTGCATAAACTGTCTCGTTAAATGCGATGGGTGTCTGAAAAACCATTCCCATCTGGCGTCTTATTTCGGTTATATTTTTAATATGTTCCAGTGAAGTGCCGTTGAAAATAATCTGACCACTGGAAGGGGTATCTAACAGATTGATAAGCCTCATGAGAGTGGTTTTTCCCTGTCCCGATGGGCCGATAATGGTAAATATCTTTCCTGATGGGATTTCTACGCTAATATTATCAAGAATGAGGCGATCTCCAAAGGATTTTGAGATATGGTCTAATTTTATCATAATTCACCGCTGTTGGAGGTATCCCATAAGCAAATTGATTATCAGAGCTATTCCGAGGAGGATTATTCCGAGAGCTAATGAAAGGGTAAAATTACCCATCGATGTCTGAAGAGATATGGCAGTAGTCAGAACACGGGTATGACCCTTAATATTTCCTCCTATCATGATAGCTGCTCCAACCTCTGATATTGCCCTGGAGAATCCAATCACAACGGCTGCCATGATAGCAAATCTTGCTTCCCTGATATGACTGGTGAGAAACTGAAATTTACTAGCCCCAAGTGACCGGATGGTATCAGTAATTATTGGGTTTATACCCTGCAAGGCAGAGATTGTCATCCCAGTCATTATTGGTATTATGAGTATGGTCTGTCCAAAGATCATCCCGTTTGGTGTAAAGAGAAATCCCAAAAAACCGAGTGGTCCTGTCCGAGAGAGGAGCATATAACAGACTAACCCTACAATCACTGTCGGGAGCGAATATAATGTCTGAATCAGACTTATGAGAGTCTTTTTTCCTCTAAATGAATTGAAATTTATGAGTGTCCCTAACGGAAGGGCGATAATTGTGCTGAGAACAACTGATGTGAATGTAATCTCTAAAGTTCGGCTAGTTATCTCAATAACATCAGGATTCCATGTAATTATAAGAGAAATTGCAGTATTAATCGCTGATAGGAGATCTTCCATCAGTATAAAAAAAGGGGTCTACCGGTAAAAAGTTACGCTACCGGGGTGGAAATTTCTTCTTCAGTAACATTTAACGTTACTGCATTTCCCTTTGCCGGAACAAAGAGTGGTTTTCCGTATTTCTCTGTTCCAAAGTCGCCAAGCCACTTCTGGGTTGCATCACTGATCAGATAGTTTTCCCACTTCTTCCCAGCATCAACATTTATCCCAGCGTCCGGGAACTTGTCAGGGTTTACTCTGATGACAGCATATACGTTGAGGAGGTCTGAACCATCAGTGATCAATGGCTTAAGGGTAAGGTTGCCTGCCATTGTATTCCAGGTTGCTGAATCTGTCAGAACGTATGCATCCTTCTCATTTGCCATGTTGAGGGTCTGACCCATTCCTGCTGCTGCATCAATATACCAGGGAGACTTGTTTACTTCAGCGTAATCAAGCCCTGCACCCTTCCACAGAAGTTTTTCACGTGCATGGGTTCCGGATCCATCTCCGCGTGAGACAAAGACAACTTTGTCGTTGGTCTTTCCGGCATCTGCAATTGTCTTGAATGCTTCAGTGGCACTCTTTCCTGCAATCTTTGCTGGATCTGATTCAGGGCCGGCAACCATGAAGTAGTTTGATCCAAAGACTTTCCTGTCAAGGCCATTTCCAGAGTCCAGGAATTTATTTTCTGCAGCCCGGTCATGAACCATGACTACATCTACGTCCCCGGTGTTTCCATAGCCTATGGCCTGTCCTGTGCCCACTGCTATCCATTCTACTTTGACATTGTTATCTGCTTCAAATTTCTTGGCCAGTTCATCAAGAACCCCTGTTGCATCCAGGCTGGTTGTAGTCCCGATCAAAAGCCGGTCTTCTGCATGCTTGGTTCCATTGAGATCCTTGATCTTCTCTGCAGATACTGCTACTCCGCTGCATAGGATTAATGCAACAACGAGTAGAATTGTTCCTAACAGTGCTCGCTTCATCATACCGTAATACCCTCTTTTTCACAATCATAAATACTTAATTAAGCTAATTTCATTCTCGAATATTTATTTAAGTTGTCCTTTAGAAAGAGTAATCGAACTCATTTGATATTTATTGTTTAAGTTCAAATAAAAAATAGAAATGTGATGATTTGCAGTGAAAAAGATCTTCTCCGGTTCAGATATACTTATATATTAATTCACAGGGAAGAGTTCGTAACCGTTGTTGAATTAATATTTCTAAAGTTGGTTCTCTGGGACCTGAAACACCAGAAACCAGGTTTTTCATGACAAATTAGATCTTTTGTTCCAGGAGATGTCATATCATATTACCCCTGAAAAAACGCTATACGCAAATGATTCTTCATAGATAAGTAGGTGTTTTTGTGATGGCACGGCACAGCATGATCCAGTCCGACAGACTTTTGGGATATATCTTCTCCAGATCACATGAACACACATCAAGATGAACACAAACAACTCGGGTTATATCGATCAATTAATTGGGGAGTCTATAAAAATAAGTCCATTTTCTATAATGGATTAATATTTCCGGTATATGGTTTTCCGTGGACCGACTTCTACCACATACACGATGAGTTTATTATTTTGAATAGAGAGAATTGCCCGGTAACCACCAACTTGAAGAGAATGAAAGGGAGCCTTTTCAGATCCTTCTAGCTTCTGCACATGTGACCAGGGATTACTCTTCAGTTCATGTATGGCTCTGATTATTTCCTGAGCTATTGGCAGAGGTATTTTTTTGAGATTTCTTTTTGCTTTATTCGAGTAGATGATCTGAAATTCAGTCATTCAACCCCGAATTCTTTCATGATCTCTTCCTCGGTATGTACCTTTCCTGCCTTAATATCTTCCAGGGCTTCTTGGATACCTGCTATCTCTTCGGTTGTCAAAGGATCAGGATCTATTACACTTGATAAAAGACGCTCAATCACCGCACTATAGGATTCCCGGGGATGTGTTTTCAGGTTTGATAGTTGTTCTTTCAAGTCTGATCGAATGTATATTGTGGAGGCCTCTTGCATGATTTACCTATAGGTGTTTACAGGTATTGATAGTTGTGTCCACTAATTATTTCGATCAGCATGGCACAGTTTCATCAGAATTTCACACAATTCTAAACTCACGAAATTCACAGATAAAATGAACAATAAATCACAGAGAATAAGAATATTTTCTCTTTAAATTGGTTTTAATAATCCTAAATCATAAGATGGGGGACCTAGGTTTTTCCGGAACATCAGAACGATCAGGCGATGATGAATTGTCTACAGAAACTAGAGTGACCGAGGTTGTACCCTGCCAATTTTGGGAGGCCGGATATCGGGCCGATCCTCCATGCCCCTGAGTCCTGCTTATCACAACACATACGTGTCCCATCGCTTAAAACATCCCTGTTTCGAAAAACGGTCAGACTTTTCCTGGAAGAGATCTTTCCGATGATCATGAGTGCTCAAATTGCAAAATCAGGAGAAGGATAATCCACCTCCATTTATAGAGCATCAAACACCTCATTGGCAAAGATGGGCCATTCATATGCCAGGTTTCGGCACTTCATCCAGATCATCAGGAGCCCGATGTCATTCAGAACGGCTGCTCCGGTTGAGAGCAGGGCCAGAACGATACTACCATCCATCATACTCACCTCCTCCCAGGGCAACCACTTCAGAGATTTACATCGGACAACAGTTTAGGTCAGACAGCTTTCTGAATTGTTTTTACTCCGGGTTTCTGTTGAAAGAGACACCTGGCTGGTCCTGATGATCAACGATCCAGAATACCAAAGAAACGAACGAATTATACATTGAAAGCCTGACTACACATGGAGAAGAAATTCCACTTAAGGAAATATCCTTGAATATCTTCTAATAGTTTCTGATAATGAGCAGACTGTCACCCTACATAATGCAGGATTCGAGTAAGACCGTTCCAAAGGCAGTCATCATATTCTCTTCGTCCAGATTCCGACCGCAGGGTCGTTGTACCTGTTCACCCAGAACATGAGATACTAAAACAAGCAGGTATCACAAGAGAAGATATCCAAATATACTTCAGTTGAAACGGTTTTCTCTTCCAACAATTAAAGAGGTTAATCATTTGGAATTTCGAATTAAGTAAATATAATTGCATTAAATCGTAAAATGCCAGTATATAACCCCAAAAATCACTATCACATATCCTGCCGCTATTCAGGTTTAACTATGCCAGACATAGAAATATTCATACGAGCAGAACTAATCAATAGCAGCCCCATATAAAAACGATATTTGAGAACTATATTAAAATTAAAGGACAATATC
>NZ_QGMY01000022.1 GCF_003173355.1 Methanospirillum lacunae
TCCCATCATCCGCAGATCGTTACAGAGAAATTGAATTTTATGAAAAGCTTAAATATAAATCTTAGTACGTCGATCTCTATGTATTATTCATGGATTTCGATGATGTCTTTGTTCCAAACTCCGATAAGACAATAGGGCACCTTGGTTTGGTAGCTGGTAGTTACGATGAGTTACATATTGGGACTATAATCGATCACCTAATTCCCAAAAATGGTCCACATACTCTGAGTCATGGTGACATTGTCAAGGCAATGACTATCAACGGTCTTGGTTATATTGAACGTCGTCTCTACCTTTTTCCCGCCTTCTTTACCGATTTATCACTCAAACGTCTCTTCAATAAAGACATCACCGCAGATCATCTGAATGATGATGTCATAGGTCGAACTCTTGATGCCATTGCGGCATTCGGACCCACAGAACTATTCAATCACATCGTTTCTGACTGTTTGGAAAGGGATCAATTTGCGATCAATCTTGTGAATACCGATACCACTAACTTCAGTGTCTATGGCGATTATGATTCAGACACCAATACTGAAGAGATAGAAATCACCTATGGTCATCCGAAGGATGGTCGGTGGGATCTGAAAAGATTTGTCCTTGGTATGGCCACAAACCAGTATGGAATCCCTCTGATGCTTCAGACCTTTTCAGGAAATGAATCAGATAAAAAGTCCCTGCTCCGAATGGTGACTGGAATTAAGGAGAACCTGAAGATTGATGAAAAGGTTCTCCATGTGGCAGATGCTGCATTTTACACAGAGGAGAATCTCCAGACGCTAGGGATTCATACCTTCTGGATCAGCAGGGTTCCAATGGTTATCTTGGAGGCTGATGAACTTCGGAGAACCGAAGAACCATTTATTACTTGTAGTGATGATCGCTACTCCTATTATTCTTCTTTCTCTAATTATGCAGGAATACGCCAAAAATGGTTTGTTTTTCATTCAAGTGAACAACAAAAAAGAAAAGAGAGCACATTTGAGAAGAAGATCGAGAAGGAACTGGACAAATCTCGAAAATCACTGAAACATTTGGCTTCAAAACGTTTCGCATGTGAACCGGATGCACAAAATGCAATCAATGACTGGATCGTGAAACACCCCTGGATAGAATTTGATTCGTGTTCGGTTAAGCAGGTTCATGAAAGGATTGAAAAGAAAAGGGGGCGGCCTACTAAAGATGAGACTCTTATCGTAAAATACGCAATTGAAGGAGGTATCTCCCTAAACAAAAAGTATGTTGAGAGGGAAAGAGCAATTCTTGGTCGATTTATTGTTGCAACAAATGATCTCGATCTAGATCCAGAATCTGCTCTGTCATACTATAAGGGGCAGTACCAGGTTGAAAAAGGATTCAAATTCCTCAAAGATAAAACATTCAGAGTATCTGAAGTGTTTTTAAAAAATATTGGACGTATTCAGGCACTGGCAATGATTATGGTACTTTGTTTGTACGTGTATGCAGTATCTGAATATAAACTCCGAAAAGGTTTGAAAGAGTCAAATGAGAGT
>NZ_QGMY01000023.1 GCF_003173355.1 Methanospirillum lacunae
GGTTCATTCTGAGTTGCTGGGCGAACATAGACCCAGTCAGCGGTCATGGTCCCTGCTTGAGCGAATAGAATTACTGAATTTGCGGATGTCGGGATGTTTTGTGATAACGTGGCAGATCCAACCCCATCAACGGAGAATTGGGCCGAATCGGTTCCCTTCCTCGAAACTTCATAGATGTGTGTTCCAGCCAAAGCACCAAGACTGACAGAACTTGGTGGAGATGGATTACGGGTTACAGCGTTAATCACCCCTCCGGTTGGATACGCCCCATAAAACATAGTTCCGGATCCATCATCCGGTTTCACAAACCCTGCTATATTATATACTGATGAAGAAATCGTCCCTTTCATTCCCGTAGCATTATTGATGTTGAATGTCTGTGTGCTGATGAGTAACCCACTCGAACTGAGTGTTACTACTGAGTTTGCTGTTGCTACACCCCCACTCTGTGTCCAGTTAGAATTGACTGAATTAAAATCATCAAAGAGGGTAAATACTGAACCTCCGCTCGATACTGAACTGGCTGTTGAGTTGCCATAGTACACATACAACTGGGCACCCCCTTTTGGCAGGGTTGGCAATTTTACCCAGACTGCAGCAGCAGTTGAATTTACTGATTCTATCCAGTATGAGAGATCGGTTCCGCTGACATCGGTAAAACGAAGGTCACTAAAGTCAGCCTTCACATTAGTTCCTGCCTGAATAACCGGACCTGACTGCAAGGTTGTTCCATCACGGTATACTAGCAGACGAACAGGATAGTTGGGAAGATCCATATCTGGAGACCCTGTTATTGTATGTAGTTTCCGGTAACTCCATCCTGATTTAAATGATGGAGGTTGAAGCACCTGGATCTGTGAGGTTGAACTGGATTTTCCGACACTGTTATTTACGGTCAGAATTACCGAATACGTACCTGGTGACGTAAAGGTATGAGTGGCATTCTGGGTTGTAATGTTCTGCGATAGATCTCCAAAATTCCACTGCCAGTCAGAATTACTCCCTGAAGATGTGTCATTGAATTGAACGGTAAGTGGTGCAAGTCCACTTGAAGGTGATGCTAAAAATGATGCAAC
>NZ_QGMY01000024.1 GCF_003173355.1 Methanospirillum lacunae
ATAGAATAGCATTACGCAATCTGAATACCAACCTCTTGTCACACACCTAACTTTGCCACTTTGACTTCAGACAGACAATGAGATCATCCACTATCATGATCTAATTTTTCTCGAATTTTATCGGGATAGTGTATTTGACAGTTGAAGATTTTTCCTTCAAAACCTCATGTAACCACCCAATTATGGTCCAAAATAGCCGTGTTGATGGCATCAAAATTGGAGTGAATGAACTTTTTTGTCTTCCTCATCCACGAATCAATGGTAACTGTCAAATTCGATAGCGCCATTTTGATGGATTTTGTTGACGTGTGCTTCAGTTCAGGAATCTCAAATCGGATTAGGGAGATAAATATCTGTGCGATAAATCCAATGATTAACGCCCCGTAAATACTGTTATCGGTCCATACACGCAATGGTTTGATCTCAATCTCGTTTTTGAGAGAATTGAATATCTTCTCAATTGAGTCTTTTTTCCGATAGATCAGAAGTGCTTCACTAAGTGTCAAATTCTTGCTCGATTTCAGGCTAAAAAATCCCTCTCTCCCTGTGATGAACTTATCTTCAAGGAGCTTAACGGCGTCATCTTCTGAGAGTTCAATCAGTTTTGTCTGGATGGAGTAGTCCACATCCACAAGAAGATTGTTTATCCTGAATCGTTTTGGAAGAGCCTTATTCTTGTCAATACTATCCTGAATGGCCTTTGCTTCTTTTATCTCCCGAATGACTTTTCTGGCTCTGGATTCCAGTTGCTCCTTTTGCAGTTTTTTTGAGAAGTAGAGGTAGTTAGTACTGTTCGGCTTCTCTATTTTAACTCCGCGAATCCCTGATTCATCATCAATTATTTGAGGATTATATGTTTCAAAATGAGCGATTATCTTGTCATCGCTCTTGTTGAGCTTCTTTCCGCTGATGTACTGAAGATTATCTGCACGGATCATCTGAGTATTTGTGACACTGTTCGCTCCTTTATCGAATATCACCAGAGATCCTTCTCTCAACCGGTTGTTTGACTGCATATATGTCTTCTTGAAGTGGGTCTGATCATTGAGATTGCCAGGTTCGATTGTCAGCCCAATAGGGATATGAATTGGGTCAGAAAGTTCTGTAACGCCAACTGTAATCTGTTTTTTATCTGGCCGATGATCCCGGCTGTAACCATACTTTCCAAGATGGGCTTCATTTCCATGAAGAACTATACTGGTCCAGTCCATGTTGATGTTAGTGTGCTCAAAATCATACCTCAAAAATAGGACATCCTGGATATCAGAGATGATTACACCCCGATTAGCACCAAGGATTTCAAGGACCCGGTAAAGTGTTCTTTCGCTGAAAGGAGGGAGGGAAAATTCTGCAAGCACCTCTGGCCGGTTGATCCACTCGTGAGCTCTTTTAATGCTGAAGTTATCCGTTAATTTGTAACTGATGAGGGCTCTAAGCAGATTATTGATATCGATACCTCTTGTCTTGTGTTTCCCGAAGATATCGATAAAGTTCAGGACTTCATACAGCCTATTAACGAGGAAAATGGTACCGATAGGAAAGGATATATTTTCATTTGGCTCAAGTTCATTAGTTCTTAGTTTTGTTTGCATTTTGGCCGATTCAAACATCACTAAGAACACACTTATTTCTTGTTAGTGGCAAAGTTGGGTTGTAACTGTTCATGAAATAAAATTTCAAAATTCCGTGATGTGGATACAAAAATTAATTGATACAAACTCTGAACTAAGATTTTAGTGATAGGAAAGAATATTCCCCTCGTGATACCGTGGGGTATCGCTCGAATATTAAATTCTTTTAACAATAGTGTTCTATCCCCCACAAGATGGCAGATTCAGGTAAAAATTTTGGGGCCCAAACTTGCTGATATTGGACTTTAATGAAATGTTGCAGTAGAAATTGAACCAATTTCATAGAGAAAATTACTTGCTGGTTTTTGTTTTTACTACCTCAAGGTTACAGGAGTCGATAATACATGATATTGTTAAAAGACAACAACAGCAGGATATGGTGATCATATGAAGTGGACAAAGGTAGAAATCAGTACCAGGTCGAGAACAGAATTCGTTGATATCACGAACAAGGTTTCAGATGAACTGAAGAAAACGGGTGTACTGAACGGAACCTGCAATGTGTACATGCCACACACAACGGCCGGCCTGACCATCAACGAGAATGCAGATCCTGATGTAACGCGTGATCTCCTTGCCGGCCTTACCCGCCTCGTGCCAGTGAGGGGAGATTACCGACATGCAGAGGGAAATTCAGACGCCCACATCAAGGCATCACTCATGGGTTTTTCTCTTATGGTGCCTGTCATTGATGGCCATCTGGCACTTGGTACCTGGCAGGGCATTTATTTCTGTGAGTTCGACGGTCCCAGGAATCGGCAGGTGCTGGTGGGAGTTTCAGGTGAATAGGTCATTGTATCAGGGAAAAATACACCAGGTCTTCAGAGAGAGGATTATATGACACTAACGGAGAAGAAAAATTCTCACCTCTTACCTGTTCAGATACCCGAGTGGTGTCTTTCGCAGTCAAATAAGATGCACACAGCCATCACACAAACTTCGTTGCCTTCCGTTAATCCCCGTGAATCACGGTCATCATCCATTCCAGGGATAAAACACCGATTCATCGGATTTTTCCTGAAAACCATTTTCAGTTGTCTCGGATTGACCCCAATAGACACCATTGGGATTTAGTGCAACCACCATTCCCTTCATCTAAAAACCTTTCCTGTTAACATCCATTCAAACGTAATTCAGATAGAAACCGGGTCGGCCAGTGATGCATGCATTTCAGGAAATATCCCTCCCATGAAGATTCATATATCCTCCAGACAGAGATACCCCATTATACGGTCTGAAATCATGTCATCAATTCCACGAACCACAATGAATCTGCTCTTTCTCATCGTGTGTTTATCCATTATTATCCCAGGCCCCTGTTATGCAATAATACCGGATCCACAATGCCCGAACATATCAACATATTTTGATTCTATCAGATCTGACCGGGATGAACTCATTCCCTTCTTTAGTAATATGCCTAAGGGAGGAGACATACACATTCATCTCTCCGGGGCAATTCCACCTGAAAAACTTATTGCAATCGCAGCCAGTCATGATCTTCTTGTCGATCCCGCAACCGGTCAACTGGTTGATCAGGCAACAAACCAGCCATACAATTATACTCCACTCGGACCTCTTGTCCCGGTATCATCTGCATACACTAATGCAACCCTGTTTACATTCCTGGTATCCAAGTGGTCGATGGCTGGTTTTTCATTTGAAAACCAGACAGGGCATGATTGGTTTTTTAGTACCTTTGATCTTATCGATCCTGTTACGTACTATGATGGAGAACTGATTGCCAGTATGAGGGACCAGGCAGCCTCTGATAAGATCAGGTATCTTGAATTGATGACGTCCCAGACCAATTCTGATAACGTCAGGCAGATCGTCAGTCAGGTTCCCTGGGATGATAATCTCTCAGTGCTGCGGAAAAATCTGTTAGATGCTGGTCTTGTTGATATCTGCAGACAGAAAGTCCAGACCCAGGCAACCTATGATCAGGTGTCGCGTGAACATGCAACACCAGAAGGCAGGAATGTCATAGTCAGATACACCTACGAAGCCCTTCGATTTTATCCGTTAAAAGAGGTGTTCAGTGACCTGCTCCAGGCATTTGAAATCGCCAACCAGTCACCACTCGTAGAGGGAGTTACACTCGTTGGCGATGAATCTGACCAGTATTCGCTCAAGGATTACGATGAGCACATGAAGATGGTGGGATACCTTCATAGTGTTTACCCCGATGTCGGCATTACGCTCCATGCTGGTGAACTGACACCAGAACTGGTGCCTCATGCCGATCTACAGGACCATATCTCCGAGGCCATATCCACCGGGAATACTTCGCGAATCGGACACGGAGTCAGTATCATGTATGAGAAAGACAGGGAGGGAGTGCTGGAAAAAATGGCTGCCTCCCACATTCCGGTTGAGATCCTTCTGACCAGCAACCTGCAGATATTAGGGATAGATACTGCAGATCACCCGGTATCATCATACCTGGATCATGATGTTCCGGTGATTCTTGCAACAGATGATCCCGGTGTCGAATGCACCAATCTCACCCAGGAGTTTGTTAATCTCACGTTGAACAAACCCCGGGTTTCATATGAGCAGATTCGGGAGATAAATCTGAATAGCATCAAGTACAGTTTTCTTCCGGAAACTGAGAAGAACCGGATGCTGGCAGAACTCAATGAGAGCCTGCAGGAGTATGAACATGGAGTTTTAGCCGGATACAAAGGATCTCCTGGATGTGAGACTGCTATGACTGCGTAAAGAGAGTGCCCTGTTTCCAGGCTATGGTACTGGGGCCATAACCGGATAGTCGACCGGGCAAATAACGCCTTTTTTTATATTTAGCCCTCAATTTTTTGATATTTTCCTGTTCATTTTGTCAGGATTAAACCGATGTATTATAGGGCCTAAAATTTAAAAAGAGGCTCGGAAATAAGTTAAATAGAAGGGTATTAAGGAAGAGTGAGAATCAACCCGGTCCAGATAGTGGTTGAGACTGAGATCCGGGCTTTATGGTGCCATATAAAAACGATATTTGGGCTCCTTTTTTTGAGGCACACAGATTGGAGAGTGCTCAATATTATCCCGTTTGATAAATTACCTTTAAAATTCTGATAAAACCTACTATAACTAAAAAAATCGAGGATTTATATCTTGGGAAATAATCAAGGACACTTCCATTTTGTCCCCACCATATCTATTATTTCCATATATCATTCAGTTCATACTTACTCATCTGGTATCGAAATGTAGTCCCCTCATGCCCTTTATGATAGAATAGGTATGCTGCCACTCCAGGTGCATCATTTTCTGAGATATTCAAATCCAAATTCCATCAAAAAAATGCGCCAAAAAATTAACAATGAAAACAGATGGTAAACAGACCCGGATTGATACTCATCCAGGGCCGTATGAATAGAGCATAATTCTGAACACAGTTCATAAATATGTCATTTTACTCTGAAAGAAAACACCATTTTCAAAACTTTCAGAGGTAACCGGAAAAATTCATCCTGAAAGGAGAGAGAAAGTTCATGCCCAAGAACAGCAGATATCAGCATTATTACTAATTCAAGGGGAGTATTATGATCTTTTTTCCATCTAAACCAATATCGGCATTCCTTATCGTTATCCTGATTTTTCTCTGTTTCTGTTCATCTTCAGTTGCAGAACAAAATGGGAACACGGGTAATGAACGTTCACTCGCTTCAGGAACAGTGAATCAAAACCAGAATTCCCTGTATGTTTCATCCGAACACGCTACAGACAGGCTGATTGTCAGGTATAATCCTGATAAAGTTAAGACAAAGTCAGAGATGATGTCTGTTCAGTCAGTGGCAAATGCAGATGCGGGGACGAAAGTTATTCATGATACCAGCAACAGTGGAATTCCCGGGATGCAGGTAGTTCAGGTTACCGGAACAACGTTGGAGAATGCCATGGAATCATACCAGTCCAATCCTGATGTCATGTACGTTGAACCAGATTACAAGATATCTTTAAGCCCGGGTGAAGATACCGGAGATGCTCCGGCAATGGCAAGTATGCAGGCTGTCAGTTCGTCATATCCGAACGACCCACAGTATCCGTACCTCTGGGGACTGCACAATACCGGGCAGTCGCCATTTTACGGAACAAGTAATGCAGATATTCAAGGTCCACTGGCATGGGGAGCAACGACCGGTTCACCTGCTGTTACCGTTGCAGTTGTGGATACCGGTGTAGATTATTCCCATCCGGATCTGGCAGCAAACATCTGGACTAATCCCGGAGAGATAGCAGGAAACGGTATTGATGATGATGGAAACGGATACATCGATGACACAAGAGGGTGGAATTTTATTGATAAGAACAATAATCCCATGGACGACAACGGGCATGGTACCCATTGTGCCGGGACCATTGCTGCAATAGGTAACAATGGTATCGGGATTGCCGGAGTAACCTGGAAATGCAAGATCATGCCCCTGAAATTCCTCAATTCCCAGGGAGACGGGTATGTTTCTGACGCTATCTCTGCAATTCTGTATGCAAATCTGAAGGGAGTCCCGGTAATATCTCTTTCATGGGGTGGGCTGCAATCCCAGTCACTCAAGGATGCAATTGACGCATCATCAGCCGTGGTTGTCTGTGCAGCAGGAAACACCGGTGCAAATGCAGATACCAATCCGATATATCCTGCTGCATACACTAGTAACAACGTCATTTCAGTTGCTGCAACTGACTACAATGACAAACTGGCATCTTTCTCGAATTATGGCCAACAATCTGTAGATCTCGCTGCTCCCGGAGTAAGTATTTACAGTACTGCTCCATCAGGAGGATACAAATTTATGAACGGGACATCCATGGCAACCCCCTATGTTTCAGGAGTTGCAGCTCTCTTAAAGTCCCAGAATCCTTCCATGACTGCAGTCCAGATAAAAAGCAGGATACTCAGCAGTTGCGACATTCTCTCTTCATTGTCAGGAAAAGTTGCAACAGGCGGAAGATTAAATGCAGCCAAGGCACTTGGAATCAGCAGTCCAACCCCGACTCAGACCCCTACAATTACCAGAACACCAACTATTACCCAGACTCCAAATCCAACACCAACCATAACCAGAACGCCTACTCAGACTCTGACTCCAACTCCTACCCCCACTGTTACCAGAACACCGACTCAGACCCGGACACCGTATCCAACACCGACCGTGACCAAAACCCCTATTCAGACTCTGACTCCAACTCCTACCTCCACTATTACCAAAATACCAACACAGACCCAGACTCCATATCCGACAAATCAACCCTCGAATAATTGTGGAATCTACAAAACTGATACTAAGACGAATTATCTCAGGCAGGGACAGGCCATGGTATTTGGCTATTACATTCCTGAAGACGGTCGATCCCGTATCGAGTGGAAGATGAATTCCTTTGGTATGTCTAATCCAGGAAAAGGTTCAATTAAAAACGATAAAAATGATAAAAAATCCGGATACAGTTTTGTGGGCAAAGATTCAGCAGTCTTTGATCTCTATATCTGCAAGGATTGTAATCCGAAGTATTCGTATTGTACAGCATACAGATACGCATCTGGTTCGAATTCTTACGTTTCCATAACTCATCCGACAGCAGGGTCAACATATTATGCCCTGGTTTATGCAAGAAGTGGGAGTGGAACCTTTAACCTGCAGACAAACAGTTACAAATGCCCGGATAACCCGCCAGGTATTACTGCATCAGCACAATCTGTTGCGGATTCCAGTAGATCCGGGGATTCAGGATCCAACTCTGATGTTCAAATTCCTCAGGCTGAATTCGTGTCATACTGAGGAGAATATTCAGAACCATTCTTTGAAGATCATCGGTTTCACGGCTCAAAACCGTGACTCACAGATTTCGGAGCCTGATTAATCCCCTGTATAGAAGCGACGAGCATTTACACAAGGCCCAATCCATCAGGAATGGTACAACCCAACTTTGCCACTAACAAAAAATAAATGAGTTCTTAGTGATGTTTGAATCGACCAAAATGCAAACAAAACTAAGAACTAATGAACTTGAGCCAAATGAAAATATATCCTTTCCTATCGGTACCATTTTCCTCGTTGATAGGCTGTATGAAGTCCTGAACTTTATCGATATCTTCGGGAAA
>NZ_QGMY01000025.1 GCF_003173355.1 Methanospirillum lacunae
GTGTGACAAGAGGTTGGTATTCAGATTGCGTAATGCTATTCTATCCGTTCGGAATATCCCTACCATAGCATGCGATTCTGGTAACGGAATGGTGTGAAGCCTATGGGACAACGTGGAGAAAACATGTAACCAGAACCTGTCAATCTGCAAGGGAAAGGATGTCATGGAGAAACATATGTTGAATCATCGTATGGGTCGTAATTGCCGACAAGCGAAACCTGGTTGTATGACGCTTGAACCAAAAGGTATGGAATTAGGATATGTTGGTAACCTAAACAACATATCGAATGGACAGAAAATTCCCGGTCTAAAGATGGCTCCTAAAACATCTGAATTATCTGAATATCAAAACTTGGTAACCCGTATATACTCCTCAAAGAAGGTAAGAACTTCGCGAGAAGAACTAATGGTATAGACGGGAAAGGAAGCAGCAAAAAGCGAAGGCCTGTCTGTAATGGATAGGATAGGAAAATTATCCAACCTAAAAGGGTGCTGACTTGCTGCAGGTACTTTACGGCATAGAAGGGAGGCAAATCTATGAATGTACTTCATTCAACGACGCCAAAGAGCGAGAGACGTACAGACCTTAATCTCACCCAACAATGGAATTCCATTGACTGGAAAATTGTGAGAGCGACGGTTAACAGACTGCAGACCCGGATTGCAAAGGCAGTTTTCGAAGGTAAGTATGGTTTAGCAAAGAGAATTCAGTATCTTCTGACTCATTCATATTCCGCAAAACTCCTTACGGTTAGAATTGTAACTCAAAACCGTGGCAAGAGAACCCCCGGTATCGACGGTGAACTTTGGACTTCTTCGAAAGATAAGATGCTGGCAGCATTGAGTCTTTCAGATAAACAGTACCAAGCTCAGCCATTAAAACGGATATATATTCCGAAGCCTGGCAAAGATACTAAAAGACCTCTTTCAATTCCTACGATGTACGATCGAGCTATGCAGGCGCTATATGGCCTGGCTCTTCAGCCGGTTGCAGAAACTCTTGCAGATTCTCGGTCATTCGGATTCAGACTATTCCGAAGTGCCCAGGATGCATCACAGTACCTGTTTGTTTGCCTAAGGCATAAGGCGGGAGCAGAATGGATTCTTGAAGGAGACATCAAAGGATGTTTTGACAACATCTCTCATCAATGGTTAAAGGACAACGTTCTGATTGATTCATCAATCCTGAACCAGTTCTTAAAGTCTGGATATCTTTACGAACAGACTCTGTTTCCAACTGACCAAGGCACACCACAAGGAGGGATAATTTCTCCAATTCTTGCTAACTTGGCCCTAGATGGTATGGAAAATATAATCATGCAAAGATATCTTAAGATGAAAGTGCATTTTGTCAGATATGCTGATGATTTCGTGATTACAGCTCCAACAATGGAAATTGCTGAAGAACTGAAAGTACTCATTAGCAGTTTTTTGTCAGAAAGAGGGTTGGTTTTATCCGAGTCAAAAACGAAAATCACTCACATCAATGATGGATTTGATTTTCTAGGATATAATATCCGTAAATATAAGGGTGTTCTCTTAATGAAACCGTCCAAAGAATCTGTGAAGAAGATTACCCGAAAAATTGGATTAGTTCTTCTTAGAGCTGCCGCCTGGAACCAGGAGCAGGTAATCCAAATCCTTAATCCAATTATTAAAGGGTGGACAAACTATCACAGACATATTGCCTCAAAGGACACTTTTAATCGGATGGATTACATTGTCTGGAATCAACTCTGGAAATGGGCCAAAAGAAGGCATTCTGATAAAGGATATAAATGGATTGCTCAAAGGTATTGGTCAAAAGTAGGGAACAGGAATTGGATATTCTGCACAGATAACCAGAGATTACGGATGTTCTCAGAAACACCTATCAGGCGACATTTCATGATTAAACTTGAAATGAACCCATACCTTGATCATGAGTACTTTATCGGCCGTGTGGACGGGATGAAGAGAAGAACCCCAGACGTACAAGTGAAACTAACATACTTTCCTATCTGTCGCCCGAAATTCGGGTTGTAAGGTGCTTGAGCCGTATGAATTGAAAGGTTCACGTACGGTTCTTAGAAGGGGGGAAGAGAGTAATCTCTTCTTCCTATTCGACTA